>SKWJ01000509.1 GCA_007128995.1 Paracoccaceae bacterium | reverse complement strand
TTATCCCGTGGAACTTTCCGCTTCTGATGCTGGCTTGGAAGGTTGCGCCAGCGCTCGCAGCCGGCAACACGGTGGTTCTCAAGCCTGCCGAATACACGCCCCTGACAGCACTACTGTTTGCAGAGATCTGCATTGAAGCGGGGCTGCCGCACGGGGTGGTGAATATTGTGACAGGGGATGGCACGACGGGCGCGGCACTGGTTGCGCATCCCGGTGTCGACAAGATCGCCTTTACTGGCTCGACCGAGGTTGGCCGCGAGATAAGGCGCGCAACTGCTGGCAGTGGTAAGGCGCTGACCCTTGAACTCGGCGGAAAATCACCATTCGTTGTCTTCGCCGATGCGGATCTGGATGCCGCCGTTGAAGGGGTGGTTGATGCGATCTGGTTCAATCAGGGTGAAGTTTGCTGCGCCGGGTCGCGCATCCTTGTGGCCGAAGCGGTCGCCAAGCCGTTCATCGCCAAGCTGAAGCAGCGACTTACCACGCTGCGTGTCGGCGATCCGTTGGACAAGTCAATCGACATCGGCGCGATCGTGCACCCGCGTCAGTTGGCGCGTATTCACCAGTTGGTTGAACAGGGTGTCGCCGCCGGGGGCGTTCTGCAGGCAGGCCATGCGCCGGACGGGTGTTTTTATCCGCCTACTTTGTTGCTTGAGGTAGAGGCTTCAAACCCATGTTTTTCAGAGGAAATATTTGGTCCTGTTGCAACCGTCTCTACCTTCCGCACGCCACAAGAAGCGGTCGAGCTGGCCAATAATTCGCGGTATGGACTTGCCGCGTCGATCTGGTCAGAAAACCTGACGCTCGCGATGGATATGGCCGCACGTATCCGCGCCGGGGTGGTTTGGATCAACACCACCAATATCCTTGACGCCAATGCGCCCTTCGGCGGCATGCGCGAAAGCGGATTTGGCCGTGAAGGCGGGCGAACGGGAATGGCCGCCTATCTGCGACCAGCAGCGAACGCGGTGCACTTGGAAGGCCCGGCAACGCTGCGCCCCTTGCCGCAATCCGCCGCGATCGAAGGGCTGGACCGGACGCACAAACTGTATATTGGCGGCGCGCAGAAACGTGCTGATAATGGGCAAAGCTATTCCGTGCTGTCCGAAGGGCGGCTTCTGGGGCATGCGCCACTGGGCAGCCGGAAAGACATTCGCAATGCCACCGAAGCAGCGCACAAAGCGGGTGGCTGGACGCAGATGAGCGGGCATCAGCGCGCGCAGGTCTTATATTTCCTTGCAGAAAACCTGACTGCGCAATCTGCGCACATGCAGAATTTTGTATCGGCTGACGAGATCGACCGCGCCATTGCACGGACGTTCTATTATGCAGCCTGGGCTGACAAGTTTGACGCAAGCCTGCATGCGACACAAAGCGGGCATGTCACGCTGGCGATGAAGGAAGCCTTTGGCGTGATGGGACTGATTGCACCCGAAGACGCGCCCTTGCTTGGATTTCTGTCATTGCTGTTGCCCGCGATTGCGATGGGAAACCGGGTTGTTGCCGTCCCGTCGCAGTCACAGCCGTTGGCCGCGCTGGAGCTTGCACGAATTCTGGCCTGTTCAGATATTCCGGGCGGTGTCGTCAATATCGTGTCCGGTCCGAAAGCCGAATTGGCAACTGTGCTCGCCGGACATCAGGACATTGCCGCGCTCTGGCTGGCCGAGCCTGATCTGGAGGCGGAGGTAGAGCAAGAAAGTGCTAGTAATATCAAAGTAGTGTGGTGCCTTGCTGATCCATTGGATCAGGGCCGCACGTTTCTTGAGGCAGCGACACAATGCAAGACGATCTGGGTGCCTTATGGCGCATGAGGCGACACTGCTGCGGTACCGCCATGGCTGCAGCTTGAACACGGGGAAAACATGATGCGCGCAGCCGTCCTGAGGGAGTATCGCAGGGATCTGAGCATCGAAACAGTCGCCGACCCAATCTGCGAGGAAGATGGCGTCGTGTTGCAGACCCTTGCCTGTGGTATTTGCCGGTCTGACTGGCATGGCTGGGTCGGAGAGCATCCGCGTGTCAAGCCGGGGCAAATTCCGGGGCATGAATATTGCGGTGAAGTGGTCGAAGCAGGTCCGCGCTCCGGCTGGGCTGTGGGGGACAGGGTCATCGCTCCATTCATCCTTGCATGTGGAAGTTGCCCAGCCTGTCGATCTGGCGTCTCAAATACCTGTCCTGACCAGCGTCTGCCCGGTTTTATCGAACCCGGCGCATTCGCCGAATATATTTCCGTTCCGCATGCCCATAATCTTGCGCGCCTGCCCGAAACCATGTCGCCCAGTCTGGCAGCGGGGTTGGGCTGTCGTGTTACGACGGCGTTTCACGCGCTGACAGACCGCGCTGCCCTGCGTCCCGGCGAATGGCTTGCCGTGCACGGAACCGGCGGGATCGGGCTTGCCACCCTGATCCTTGGCCGGGCCCTTGGCGCGCGCGTGGTCGTGGTGGATATCGTGCCGGAAAAACTGGCGCATGCGCGCGCTCTTGGGGCTGAGGCGGCGCTGGATGCACGGGCAGGGGATGTGGCGGATCAGATCCGCGAGTTGACCGGGGGTGGTGCGCATGTCTCGATCGAGGCGTTGGGTATCGCGCAGACGACGAATGCCTCTTTGCGGTGCTTGCGGCCACTGGGGCGGCATGTGCAGGTCGGCATGCCGGTGGGCGACACTGCGCGGATGGAAATTGATATGAGCACAGTCTATCAGCGCAATCTTGCATTGTTTGGGACGCGTGGCATGCCGGCGCATAAATACCCGTCGCTTCTTGGCATGATTGCCGCAGGGCTTGTCGATTTCGCGCCAATGATCGCGCGCGAAGTTGCCCTGTCCAGCGCCGGGGCAGAGCTTGCTGCTTTCGATGGGCCAATGTCGCCCGGCGTTGCGGTCATCTCGGATTTCGCCAACTGAACCGCGCTCTTTCCCCTTTGCACGCGCGCGGCTTTCACGTTAAAGCCTGCGCATCTGTCATTGCCAGAGGCCAGCGTGATGAAAGCCGCCGTTATAACTTTCCCCGGTTCGAATTGTGACCGTGATCTTGCTCAGGCGTTTGAGCAGGCGGGCGCGCAGGTAGCGCATGTCTGGCACAAGGAAACAGAGCTGCCTGCGGGAACCGACATTGTCGGTATTCCCGGCGGGTTCTCGTTTGGGGATTATCTGCGCTGCGGTGCGATTGCCGCACGCTCGCCGATCGCGCAGGCCGTTGTCGAATTCGCAGGACGTGGCGGATATGTGCTTGGAATCTGCAACGGATTTCAGGTGCTTTTGGAAATGGGTTTGCTGCCGGGGGCACTGCTGCGCAATGCCAATCTGCGCTACATCTGCAAACCTGTCATTCTGCGTGTCGAGACATCACAGAGCGCATTCACCAGCACCTATCAACCCGAAGAGCGGATCACTGTTCCGATAGCGCATCATGACGGGAATTTTGTTGCAGATGCCGAAACCTGCGCGGCTTTGCAGGGCGATGGGCGTGTGGCGTTCCGGTATGAAACCAATCCCAATGGCTCGGTTGATGATATCGCCGGGATCCTGTCGGAAAACCGCCGCGTTCTGGGCATGATGCCCCATCCGGAACGTGCGTTTGCTGATATCCATGGCAGCACCGATGGACGGCGCATGTTCACGGGGCTGATAAGCGCTTTTGCGCCCGCCTGATAAAGCTTTGGACGCGCCGCGCTTGAGCAGGGCAGACAAAGCCTTTACTCTTTTGACCATGTCCAGTCCGACCGAGTTCGACAAACGCCGTGTCAGTATTCTTGGCATCCCGCTATGGGGGCGGGTGGTGGTGGCGCTGCTTCTGATTGTTGCCGCAGTCAGCACATGGTTCCTCAATGCCTTCCTGTCAGAAAGTTTTACCGATTCAACGCGCAATCGCGCCGAGTTGCGCCTCGTGCTCTATTCCGGGAATATCCAATCCGAATTGCAGCGAAATTCGGTGGTGCCATTGCTGCTTGCGCGCGATCCTGAACTGATATCGGCGCTGCGCGAAAGCAGCTTTGCGACGACCTCGCAGCGTCTGATTGATCTGCAAACCGAGATCGGGGCCGCGTCGATCGAGTTGCTGGACAATACAGGACGGGTGGTCGCAGCAACGGATCGCAACCAGTTGGGAAAGAACCGCGCCTCCGAAGCCGCCTTTGTCGAGGCGCGCCGCGCCAGCGACACGTCCTTTCTGGTGCAGGATCTCGACAGTGGCGGTTTCGGGTTTTCTTTTGTCCGATCCGTTCGCCAAAGTGGTGAGGTGCTTGGCGTTGTGATCGTGGGCGCAGACCTTTCAAAATTTGAACGCAGCTGGGCGGGGTTCGCAGATGCGGTGGCTTTGCTCGATTCTAGTGGCCGCATCATCCTTGCAACCGAACCGCGCTGGCGCGGGCGTTCGCTGGAAGACGCACTTGCCCTGCGCGACGCCCCATCGGCGATCGCACGCGCTTTGCGCGCAACGGCCGACTGGGCCCACACGCCGCCGGACGCCTTCGTGCGCGGAGAGGCGGTGCTGCAATCCGAGGTGCGGGTCCCGTTCCGGGGCTGGCGGCTTGTCAGCTTCACGCGCTATGATTCGGTTCGCGAAAGCGTCAATGCGGCCTTGGCGCTGCTGCTGACCGGTTTTGCGCTTCTGCTGGCGCTGGTTTTCTACATCCTTAGCCGCCGGGCATGGTCACAATCTGCTGTATTTCAGCAGGAATCGGAAGAATTGCGCGGGCTGAACGCACGCCTGCAACGCGAAATTGCTGCGCGGGTGCGCGTTCAGAAGGATCTGGCGGTTGCCGAGCAGACACTTGCGCAATCGGCCAAGCTGGCCTCGCTGGGCGAGATGTCGGCCTCGGTCAGCCATGAACTCAATCAACCATTGGCAGCGATGAAAACCTATCTGGCGGGTGCGCGGTTGCTGCTGAAAAGCCGCCGCAGTGAAGAAGCGCTGGCGTCCTTTCAGCGTATCGATGACCTGATTGACCGTATGGGCGCGATTGCGCGGACGCTGAAATCCTTTGCCCGCAAGGGCGGCGAGGCATTCGCCCCCATCGATCTGCGCACCTGCCTTGCAGATGCCCTGACGATGATGGAACCGATGCTGCGTGATAGCCGCGTGCTGGTTGTGCGCACAGTGCCACAGGAGCCGGTTTTCATTCTGGGCGATACTGTGCGCATCGAACAGGTTATCCTGAACCTTGTCAGGAACGCCGTGGACGCCACGCGCGGGGTGAACAGCCCGCAAATTGATATCCTGATCAGCCAGGGCGATGCCGTCAAACTGACCGTGCGCGACAATGGTGAAGGGATCGCCAATATTGAAAACCTGTTCGAGCCGTTCTATACCACCAAGCCAGCGGGGCAGGGTGTCGGGCTGGGACTTCCGATATCCTCTGGTATCGTAAACGATCACGGTGGCAGGTTGACTGCTTTCAACCCGCCAGACGGCGGCGCTGTATTCGAGGCCGAATTTCCAATATATGACATGGCAACCAAAGCCGCAGAGTGACAAACAAGGTCCCGGATCGGGCCTGACTCATGCAGAGACAGGTTTCCCAAACGGCCACAGACGACAAGGAAGACACAAATGAGCCGTCAAATGCGTGTGGCGATTGTCGATGATGAACAGGATATGCGCCAATCTATCAGCCAGTGGCTGGCACTGTCGGGGTTCACGACCGAAACCTATGCAGATGGGCAAGAGGCACTGTCGGCCATCAGTGCAGATTTTCCCGGCGTTGTGATCACTGATATCCGCATGCCGAACATGGATG
>SKWJ01000418.1 GCA_007128995.1 Paracoccaceae bacterium | reverse complement strand
GCCGGGAACAGGATCGTTTGCGACAGCGACCGCAACGCGTTGGAGTTGTGGTCGATAATGAAGATCCGGCCCCCGAGCATGAGTGCGGCGCCGATATATCGAATAAAATGCGATCTTCCCAAAAGGCTTTCTTCGGGCTGAATACGTTCTGACAGACGAGTGTAGTATACCCCTTTGTATTCAACAATTCGCAGCAGTGACCGCCGGATCATCCCAGGCCGGCTGGGAGTGTAATAGTAGTAAAAGTAATACCCGCAATAGGGTTTCAGACTATCTGCCGAGCCTGCGATCATTCGGTCGATATGGGTCGCCGCTGGCCCGAGCGCGCGCAGCAGATGCCGCGCACGCGGGCGCAAGGACACTAGCTCTGCAAATCGGCCATGGGGCAAAAGCAGTTCTTC
Source organism: Paracoccaceae bacterium (assembly GCA_007128995.1). GTDB lineage: Bacteria > Pseudomonadota > Alphaproteobacteria > Rhodobacterales > Rhodobacteraceae > Roseinatronobacter. The sequence continues at coordinate 5,338 of SKWJ01000418.1, read as the reverse complement.
TTCATCAACCCCGAAATAGTCGCAAATGCGTCGGATATTCCGGGCCGACGGGCGCGATGTTCCGCTCAGATACTTCGTGAACTGCTGCCTGTTGATGCCAAGACCCCGACAGACTTCGGCGATGGAAGGTGCATAGCTGCACAGCAGCTTGAGGTTGCGCGCGATGTTGTCTTGCATGAGCCAGTTCTATCTGGCTGAAGCATTTGCGCAAGAAATATCGCGCCTGTTCGCGTCAGCATTTGTGTCTGCGGTTCTGTTTCGCGTCAGTGTTCAAACTACGAACCATCTCGCGGGACGGAAAACTGCCAGTCGCGCACCACGAGGCAATCTTCGCCTTCATATGCTTCCAATCGTGCTTCAATATGGAAATCCGTTGCATCGCATGTCATGACTGTGCGCGTTTCGGTGCGGGTCTGCCATTTTCCGCGTCCGATCGTATAGCTCCAATAGGTTTCGTGTCGCGCAGTCAGCGGGTCATCCGGGTGTATGTCCCAGATTTCAGTGATCACTTTGCCCGACTCTATCCCCGTGCTTTCATGGCGCATAAGCCCGCCATCAGTCGTCAATTTCAGCCTTTGCTTGCCATCTGGCAGGGTTTCTTCCTGCCGCTCGAATGCCTCGGACCGCAAGAGCGTCGAGATGCCCTGACGAGTCTGTTCGGGCGGGCCAAATTGCGGGCTATCTTCCTCAATATCCGGCCGCACCGGCAATTCCAGGGCGCAGCCCGAAGAATCAAGCCTTAACGATAGCGGCGCGCAAGAGGGCCAGATCATCGGCCAGTAGGCCGTTGACAGGGATAGCCGCAGGCAATGCCCGGCCGGCAGGCGATAGGCGATGTCATTAAACGAAAACGCCACTTCGATCGGCTTGCCCGGTATCATTGCGGCAACTGTTTCATGTCCATTGCGATGGGTCAGATTCATGACACCCATGGTAATAAAGGCGACAGACCCATCCGGACGCACATCACATAAGCGCGCTACCACGAAACCGCTTGGCTGATCAGGTGTCAGCCGCAGTTTCAACCGCGCTGCCCCTACGATGTCTTTTCCGATCGCAAAGGGTGCCGTATCCAGCGTCAGGCATTGCGCATCATCTGCGCGCTGGTCATCTGCAAGCTCATCGAGGCTGCGCATACCGGGGCAGAAGCGTTGCCCCGCCAACCCGATCGTCTGTGGGTTTGTGACATGAAGTGGCGCGTTGCCCGGTATTTCGCCCAGTCCTTGTTCCGACAGATGCAATTTCTCGTATCCGATGCGCGGCGAGGGCCAGGATGGCTCGGAAATCCAGCGCCCGTTGCGGGCAGGCATTCGGCGGGCGGGGGGATCGGATTCCATGACAAACATGCGATAGGACATTTCTGGCGCGGCACCTTCGCCTTTCAGCCAGTGATCAAACCATGCCTTAACTTCTTTCAGGAAGCCGATTGCAGGTTCAGGCCAAGCGACATTGGGGTATTTATGCGCCCAAGGGCCATTGATCCCCGCAACAGGCGATGACAGGCCCGCAAACGTGCGCGGCACGGCGTTGGAATAGGCATCCGCCCAGCCACCGACCGCCAAAATGGCGGCATTTACGGCGCCATAATCCTCGCAAACCGACGCGCGCTTCCAATAGGCATCGCGGCGCTGATGCGCGAGCCATGTCTCGATATGCAGGGGCTGGTTCTGCAACCTGTCCAGCCATATGTCGCGCCATGCCGCACCCACGATTTCGGGGTCGGGTGGGCGGGACGAATAGGCTAACATCTGCGAAGACCAGCCCTTGTTTTCCGTCAGCAAACAGCCGCCCATATAATGGATGTCATCGGCATAGCGGTCATCCGTGAAACAGATCGTCACAGCGGCTTTCAGGGCAGGCGGTGCCAGTTGCGCCAATTGCAATGCATTGAAGCCGCCCCAGCTGATACCGATCATTCCGACCGACCCGTTGCACCAGTCCTGCGCCGCCAGCCATTCGATAACTTGCACGCCATCGTCAAGTTCGGCCAGGGAATACTCATCCGTCATAAGACCGTCGGAATCTCCGTTACCACGAATATCCACGCGAACGCCGACATATCCGTTCCGGGCCAGCCACGCATGCGTCAACTCGTCCCGCATCAAGGTGCTGTCGCGCCTGCGATATGGCAGATACTCAAGGACTGCAGGTGCCGCAGAATAGGTGGCGGACTCTGGCATCCAGATACGCGCCGCAAGATGTGTGCCATCACGCATGGGGATCCAGACGGGGTCCAGTACCCGCACTGTTGCGTGTTCCGGTGATGCGCCATTGCTTGCAGCCATGTTCGTCTCCAATTTGATCGGAGTAAAGGCCGCACAGACGAAACACTCAATCGCGCGACCAATGCGAATCAGGCGCGATTAGACGCAACTACCGACGCAAATCTGGTTATCGGAACCAGTGGTGCTGGTGCTGCGATATGCTCGGTCAGGGCCGTCATGGTGAACGACTGCTGTCGCTCGATCCTGCGGCTGCATTACTGCGGTGCATCAGTCGGCATTTCGCCCAGAGCGGACTGTCGGCCAGTTGGGCGGGGATCTTTGAAGCGGCTATTCGAAAGCAGTAGAGCGTATAACCGCAACCGGCGTCTTTGCGGACCTCGTCGGACATGAAAATCAAATTTGCCGGGCGCTGTATCAAGGCAAGTCATTCGCGCCAAAGTCACCTTCAGCGCCAAACCCGTAGGTCCGCGCACGCATCGGAACGGATCGGATTGCATCTTTCATGGCCTCAAGAAGCGCAGTTTCTGCGCGATTGAGCATCGCTTTGGGGTTCCATGCCAGATGCACGTCTATCGCAGGCGGGTTGGTATAGGGCGGTAGTCGCCAGAGCAGCCCGTCTGCAACATCGCGTGCCACCACATGCAGCGGCAAGGGGCCGATCCCAAGTCCGGCAATCATCATTCGCCGCACTTCCTCCAAATGGCTGGACGTGCCGATAATGGCTTCGTTCAGTCCGGATTGCGCCCGCAGCAGGGTCACGGACCACAAGGCATCATGCAACCTGTCCGTCTCGAAGCTGACCGCCGAATGTCCGGCCAGATCACTTTGCTGTAGCTCCTTGCGCCCGTAAAGCGGATGGGGCGGGCCACAGAACAGGCCAAAAAACTCGCGATACAGCCGCAGATATTCGATTTTCGGATCGCGTCGATGCACAAGGCAGATGGCAAAAGAGGCGGTGCGTGCCGTGACGCTGGCCAGCGCGGCGCTGGATCCCAGCACCGAAATCGACAAGGTGGCGCGCGGGTGGCGGGCGTGAAACTCTGCCAGCACCTGATCAAACAAGGGGCACACAACATGACTGGCAACGGCGATACGCACATGGCCGGTCACCTCGTCGGTCATGTCACGCATCAGCGTGGGCAGGCGGTGCACGACACCATGAATCTCGACCGCTTCACGGTATAAAAGTGCGCCCGCGGGGGTCAGTTCATAGCGCCCCGGCGCGCGGTCGATCAGCTGCTTTCCGATACGAATTTCAAGTTTCTTCAATGCTGTAGAGACAGACGGCTGCGTCAGGCGCAACCGCCGCGCGGCATCCGTGATCGAGCGTGCCTCGGCCATGACCACAAAGCTGCGCAGCAGATTCCAGTCCAGATCGCGGGTCAGCCGATCGGCGTCATGAAGATCACTCATTGGTTTCATCTATATTCATTATTCTAATTATCAATTTGCTTTATGTGGCGACGCTTTGCAATCAGGAACCAACGGTATTTTCCAGCCGCCTTGCAGAAAGAAAGTCATGTCGGTCGAAGCACGCGAAAAGCGCCAGCCCTGGATATTGCTTTCGCCCGCGCTGGGGGCGGTGGCGCTTTTGTTGCTGGTGCCGCTTGTGTTCATCGTGGTCTATTCGTTCTGGCTGCGTTCGGCCGTGGGGCCGGACACGGTGGGGTTTCACCTGGACAACTGGCAGCGCGCGCTGAGCGACCCGTTTTATCGCTACATTCTGCTCAACACCCTGAAGATCGCGGCCATCACGACCGTCTTTTGCGCACTTCTGGGGTATCCGGCGGCCTATTTCATCACGAGATCAAAGGGCAACAAGCTGATCTTGCTGCTGCTTCTGATGTTGCCCTTCTGGATCAGCTATATCATCCGCACCATGAGCTGGATCAACATTCTGGGCAGTTCCGGCGCGCTCAACACATTGCTGATGACCATGGGGATCACCGCATCGCCCATACAGATGCTTTACAATGAGGCCACTGTCATTCTGGGGCTGGTGCATTTCCTGCTGCCTTTCATGGTGCTGAACATCTATGTCAGCCTTGACGGAATCGACACCAATCTCGAAGACGCGGCCACATCGCTGGGGGCCACGCGCTGGCAGGCCTTCACGCAAGTCACCCTGCCCCTGTCGCTGCCCGGACTGGCCGCCGGGGGCCTTTTGTGTTTCGTGCTGGGCGCGGGCACCTATATCACGCCGCTGATCCTTGGCGGACCGCGCGATGCGATGTTTGCCAATCTGGTGTTCGAAGCGATCATCACACAACTTAACTGGCCGATGGGGTCGGCACTTTCGCTGCTTCTGCTGATCGTGCTGGGCGCGCTGGTGGCACTTTACAACCGCTATCTGGGCATGTCGCAACTGACCAAGGGGCTGGGCTGATGGGCTGGGCTGCAATCCGCGCATATACCATACTGGTCTATCTGTTCATGTTCCTGCCCGTAGCCGTTGTGGTGCTGCTGTCCTTCAACCAGAACCAGTTCGGCAGCTTTCCGATGACCGGCTTTTCCTTCCGCTGGTTCGAGGCGCTGTGGAACAACGACGCCGTCATGCGTGCCTTTCGGACCTCGCTGATCCTTGGCCTGCTGACCGCGCTGATCTCCACCACGCTGGGGGTGCTCGCAAGCCTTGCGCTGGTGCGCTATTCCGTGCCGGGCAAGAACCTGATCACCACCATCCTGATCGCGCCCATTCTGGTGCCCGAAGTGGTGCTGGCGGTGGCACTTCTGTTGTTCCTGAACTGGCTGGGCATCGGCAAGAGCTTTGCGCTGCTGCTCGCGGGGCATGTCATCTTCACGCTGCCCTTCGTCATTCTGGTGGTGCAGGCGCGGCTGGTCAGCATCCGGCGCGATGTGGAAGAGGCCGCGCTCAGCCTTGGGGCCTCACCGATCCAGACCTTCTTTTCCGTCACCCTGCCGCTTCTGATGCCGGCGGTGGCGGCAGGCGCGCTGTTCGCCTTCACGATTTCCTTCGATGATATTACCGGCACGCTGTTCTGGAAACCCGGTGGCGTGGAAACCGTGCCCACGCAGATATTCTCGATGCTGCGCAATTCCATCAGCCCGGAAATCAATGCGTTGGGCACCGTGATGATCGTGATTACCGTTGG
>SKWJ01000008.1 GCA_007128995.1 Paracoccaceae bacterium | reverse complement strand
CTTCGCGCATATATTTGCCCTGATCGCAGTTTTTGCAATGGGGGGGCTTGTCATAGCGTTCAAGGCATGTCACTTGTAGCTTACGGAAACGGCGAATACTCTCGCCGCACCGGGATAATCCCATTCTCCAGCCCCGATGTCGCAAAAGCGACGCAAGAGCGGGCTGCATGGCATGCCACGCAAGGCAGGATATATTAACACATGAGATCATCGAACAAACGTTCGCGTTCGAAGTCGAACCGTCCCAAGACGCTTGGCAATATCGTCAACAGGGTCTTTGACAGTTCCGGCCCCGAAGGCAAGGTGCGTGGAACGCCTCAGCAGATTATTGAGAAGTATCAGCTACTTGCACGTGATGCGCAACTCTCTAACGACCGTGTCGCCGCCGAAAATTTTCAACAGCATGCCGAGCATTACACCCGCATGCTGGCTCAGGCACAGCGCGAGCTGCAGGCCGAGCAGGATGCGCGCAGGCAGCATCAGGAACAGCGCGACCGGCAGTTCCAGGAAGAGCGGCGCCAGAACCATGAGGTGCGCCCCCAGCACGGGTCGCGGCGCCACGAGCAGCGACAGCCGGACGACCAGACAGCGCAAGAGGATGGCTCAGCGCGCGACGCTGCAAGTCTTGACAGTGTACATCAGGACACGCTCGGACAAGGGGCGTTCTCGGTACAGGATGTGCACGAGGCCGACAGAGAAGCGGCAGGGCTGGTTGAAACGCCGGAGAGCAAGACAGGTGCACGATCCAAGACACCGCGGGTCGCTGCAACTGGCCCCATGGGTGAAGAGGATTCGGTGGCACCCGTTCAGGATGATCCGGCCTCAGCTAGTGCAGCGCCTGCCAAACCTGCCAATCGGCGCAAACCGCGTGCACCCAAGGCGGCCGATGAATCGGCTGAAGCAGCAACTGACGCGCCAGCCAAGCCAAAGCGTGCGCCGCGCCGGCCGCGCAAGCCCGCATCCGAGGGCGCAGAGGTTCAAAAGACATCCAGCCCCAGTTCTTCTGCAGCCGAATAACATGTTTCGACCCATGACCGAGGTCAAAGGCCTTGCCAGTCTGGCAGGGCCTTTCCTATTTTTGCGCGCTTTACGGTTATGACGTCTCGTCACCCGGACGGCTGAGGCTGAAGACGTTTTGTACGACGGCATAGTCCCGATATCCGCAGCGCGCGAGCGGCTGAAACCGGGTGATGTCAAACATGCCGTTGACAAGGCAATCATCGCGCAGATGCACTCCGATCACTTCGCCGAGAACCAGAAAATTCGCCTCACCCTGCAAGGTGACAATATCTGTCATGCGACATTCCAGCGCCGCAGGCGCATTTGCGACGCGCGCAGCCGCGATAATCTGGCAGTCTTCGCGCGGAAGGTCTGCATGTGTGAATTCATCAATCTCGCGCGGCCATGGGCCTGACGTGGCGTTCATTGCATCACGCGCTGAATATTCCACAATATTCACACAGAACACACCTGTTTCCCGGATATTGGCAACCGAATCCTTGGTGCCATCCCGATCCGGTTTTGCGCTGGTCGATGCAAACATCACCTGTGGTGGGACGTAAGCCACGGCATTGAAGAAGGAATATGGGGCAAGGTTGTCCTGTCCGTTTGCTCCGCGCGTTGATACCCAGCCAATCGGGCGCGGTGTCACGATTGCGTTGAACGGATTATGCGGCAGGCCGTGGCCTGACTTGGGTTCATAGAACATGCATCACCTCTGATCTGTTTGCGCGCAACCTAGCGTCATGTTACTTGCGCCGCCAGCGCCGAATAAGGCGAGGGATGGGGCAGATGCAGCTACTTCAGGAAACGCCTGCGGATTGGTGGGATGTCGAGGCGCTTTATGACTTGTGTTTCGCGCCCGGTCGCGAGGCCCTGTCATCCTACCGTTTGCGCGATGGCGTGGCACCTGTCGGGGACTTGTGTCTTTTGCTGCGCGACGAGAATGGTCTGGCCGCGGCCATAAGATACTGGCCCGTCCGCATAGAAACGGCGCGCATTCTGCTGCTGGGGCCGATTGCTGTGCACCCGACCCATCAAGGCGAAGGCCTTGGTGGCTGGCTGATGCGTGAAAGCCTGTCGCTTGCCTCTGCAGCAGGCTGGGAACGGGTGCTGCTTGTGGGCGATGCCCCCTACTACAATCGCTTCGGGTTTACCCGCCGTGATGGGGTTCAGATGCCGCCGCCCACCAATCCGGCGCGGGTGCTGGGTCTTGCCTTGCGCCCCGGTGCGTGGTCTGGGGTCGCGGGTCGGGTGACGCCCGATCTGCCGGAATCAGATCAGCCAGCACCAGCCCCGTGAGAGGTCATTCGACCAGCGTGGCGACATAGTCCAAGAGGGCAGGGCGCGCGTTTTCCAGTCCCCGCGCCTGAACGCGGGCAATCAGTTCGGAAACTTCGTTCAGATTCGCGCGCCGGATCAGCGATTTGACAGGTCCGATCGAGGCAGGGCGCATCGAGAGCGCGCCGATCCCTATTCCTGCCAGCGCCAGCGCATCAATCGGTCTGCCTGCATCCTCGCCACAGAAGGACAGGTCGGTGCCCGCCTCGTGGCAGCGGTCCACGATCACTTGCAGGAAGGTCAGGAAGCTGACACTCAATGTGTCATAGCGGCGGCGCACCAGTTCATTTTCACGGTCTGCCGCGAAGAAGAACTGCTTGAGGTCATTGCCGCCGATCGAGATGAAATCCACGGCCTCGAAAAAACTGTGGGGTGCATAGGCCAGCGAAGGGGTTTCCAGCATCGCCCCTATTTCCAGCTTCTCAGGAAGGGCATGGCCCATGCGCCGTTCGCGTTCAATCTCGCGCAACAGCATGTCGTGGGCTTGGGTAAACTCGCTTTGCGCGGCAACAAGTGGGAACATCACGCTCAGCGCGCGCCCATTCGCGGCGCGGATCAGGGCTTGCAACTGCATGCGCAGGACACCCGGCTTATCAAGTCCGACACGCAAGGCGCGCCAGCCCATTGCCGGGTTCGGCTCATCCGGGCGGTTCATATAGGGCATGACCTTGTCCGACCCGATATCCAGCGTCCGGAAATAGACCTTCTTGTCCTTTGCCGCATCAAGGACGCGCGCATAATTGGCGACCAGATCCGAGCGTTTTGGCATGCGGTCCTGCGCCAAAAACTGCAACTCACTGCGGAACAGCCCCACGGCCTCTGCCCCGGAGGACGGCAAGGACGGCAGATCCGCCATCAGGCCAGCATTCATGTTCAGTTTCACATGCGTGCCGCAGCGTGCCTTTGCCGGTTTGTCGCGCAGAATGGCGTAGCGTTCCTGTGCCTTGGCCTGCATGGCCATCTTGTCGCGAAATGCACTGGAAATGGCGTCATCCGGGCGCAGATGAACGATGCCCTCGGTCCCGTCAACAAGGATATGATCCCCGTTCAGGGCCTCGGTGGTGATCCTTGCGGCATTGATAACCAGCGGAATCGCCAGCGCGCGCGCCACGATCGTCGCATGGCTGCCGACGGCCCCTTCTTCCAGGACAACACCCCGCAGCTTGCGCCCGTACTCAAGCAATTCTCCAGGTCCGATATTGCGTGCAACAAGGATTGGCCGATCAGGCATGTCGGCGCCTGTCTCGTGGCCTTGTCCCGTCAGAATGCGCAACAGGCGGTTTGAGAGGTCGTCCAGATCATGTAAACGGTCGCGCAGATAGGCATCAGGGACAGTTTCCAGACGTGCGCGTGCGAAGGATTGCTCTTTTTCGACAGCGGCTTCGGCAGAGAGGCCAAGGCGGATGTCCTCTTCCATGCGCTTCATCCACCCGCGCGAATGGGCGAACATGCGATAGGTTTGCAGGATTTCCTGATGCTCTTTGTCGCGGGAGCCGGCATGCGCCATCAATTCGTCAATCGATACGCGAAGTTGTGCAACCGCTGCTTCCAGCCGTGCAAGCTCTGCCTGACTGTCATCATTGACAAGATTGGTGATAACGACACGCGGTTCGTGCAACCAGACCTCGCCCTCGGCCTCGCCTTCTTGCGCGGTCACGCCGCGCAGCAGGATCGGGTTCTTGTGCGTTGTGGCGAAACTGGTTCCCTCGCCGACAAATGCGCCGAGTTCCGTCATCTCGGCGATCACCATCGCTACCACTTCCAGCCCGTAGATTTCGTCGTCGGAATAAAGGCGCGGGTCCTTGGCCTGAACGACAAGGACACCCAGCCGCTCACCCAGCCTTTGGATCGGCACGCCCAGAAAGGACGTGAACACCTCTTCGCCTGTTTCGGGCATGAAGCGGAAACCGGGTTCTTTCGGGGCATTGGCCGTGTTCACTGGCCGCGCAAGCCGCGCCACCTTGCCGACCAGTCCTTCGCCAAGGCGCAATCGGGTCTGATGAACGGATTCCGGACGCAGCCCTTCGGTGGCGCAAAGCTCAAGCGTGTCTGGGTCGCGAAACAGATAGACAGAGCAGACATCAACGCCCATCGATTCGGCGATGATTGTAGTGATCCTGTCCAGACGCTCTTGCCCCGGATTGGACAGCGACATTTCATCGCGCAGGCGGCGAAGCAGCTTTCTGCTGTCGGTTTCCGTTCTATGGGGCATTGCCCCTCCAATCGTGCTGCTAGCGGCCTGCCTCAGCCAGTCTTGTCCAGTTCAAACGCATCATGAAGCGCCTGAACGGCCAGTTCCATATATTTCCTATCGATCAGAACGGAAATCTTGATTTCCGATGTCGCAATGACCTTGATATTGACACCTTCCTCGGCCAGGGCGCTGAACATGCGCGCGGCAACACCTGCATGGCTGCGCATGCCAATGCCGACAACGGAGACTTTTGCCGCATCGGTGTCGATCTCGAGCTTTTCATAGCGTATATCACCAGCATCGCGGGCGGCTTCAAGCGCCTTGCGTGCGCGCGCGACCTGATCAACCGGGCATGAAAAGGTCATGTCGGTCACAGGCTTCTCATGGCCCTGATAATCTTTTTCAGAAATATTCTGGACGATCATGTCCACATTCACCCCCGCTTCCGACAAGGGCCCGAAGATCGCTGCCGCGATGCCCGGTCGGTCCTCGACCGTGACAAGGGTCAGTTTCGCTTCCTCGCGGCTATAGGCCACGCCCGAGACGACTTTCGATTCCATGATCTCATCCTCATCACAGACCAGAGTTCCTGATGTTTCATCGGTATCATCAAATGATGACAAGACGCGCAGCCGCACCTTGTAGCGCATCGCCAATTCGACCGAGCGTGTCTGCAGCACTTTCGCGCCCAGCGAGGCGAGTTCCAGCATTTCCTCGAAGCTGATCTTTTCCAGGCGCCGCGCTTTTGACGTGATGCGCGGATCCGTCGTGTAAATTCCGTCAACATCGGTATAGATATCGCAGCGCTCGGCCTCGAATGCGGCTGCGAAGGCCACTGCAGTCGTATCCGATCCTCCGCGCCCGAGTGTCGTGATCCGCCCCTCTGGACTGACGCCCTGAAAGCCGGCGATCACCGCCACCCTGAAGCCTTCGGCAAATTTCGCATCCAGATTGGCGCGTGGAATCTCCATGAACCGCGCCGCGCCGTGCTGGCTGGTGGTCTGTATCGGGACTTGCCAGCCCTGCCAGGACCGCGCGGGAACATCCATTTCCTGCAGCGTCAGCGCCATCAGCCCTGCGGTCACATTCTCTCCGGAGCTGACAACCGCATCATACTCGCGCGCATCATACAAGGGAGAGGTTTCATTGACCCAGCCCACCAGCTCATTGGTCTTGCCAGACATGGCCGAAACGATGACGATCACGTCATAGCCGCGCTCGACTTCGGCGCACACCTTT
>SKWJ01000200.1 GCA_007128995.1 Paracoccaceae bacterium | reverse complement strand
GCACCTCTCGCTGGCGCTCGAGGTCGAACCGGCACTGCTGCTCGAATACCGCGACCCTGCGGAACGGTAGCACCGGAAGCGCACTCACTGCGCGGTCCAGTTCGGCCGGCGTCCGCTGCACGGCACCGGATCCTCGCGCGTGACCCGACCCTCGACGAGCGCCCAGAACCCGGATTTGCGCCCGTGCGTCGCGCGCAAACCCTCGCGGTACTGCGCATGGCTCGGCAGATCGGCGGGCCGATCATTGGCGGTGTCGCTGTCGGGCGCCAGCCGGTCGAGCGCCGCAAGGTACTTCGCCGCGTGGCCGTAGGCCTTCGACCGGGCGCGCGCCAGGATGTCGTCGAGCAGCGCCCGGTAGAGGATCGTCGCGGCCAGCGGGCTTTCGTGCTGCAGCCGGTCGGCGATGGGGGGCAGGATATGCCAGTCCGACCCCGACCACACCGCCCGATGCCGGACAACGACCCGCGCGGCCAGATCATCGCGCGGCCAGGCGAGGAAGAAGCGCAGCGCCGCCATCGGATCGGCGTGGTCGAGCGCCAGCGCAAACGCGGACTCCTCGGCCTCGATGTCGTCGAAATCCGGCAGCGCCTTGAGATGGGCGCGCAGCAATTCGGGCGCCAGCGTCTCGCCGAACCGCTGCCAGCGCAGGGCCTGCGCAGCCTCGACCTGACCCAGCGCCGTCAGGATCTCGGCCTCGAGCAGCGCCTGCTGCACCGCCGGGCTGGCATCGGTCTCATCCTCGCCGTCGAGCCCCATCAACACGCTGTGCCGACGCGTTCCGCCCGCGCTCACCCAGTCCAGCGCCTCGGCAGCGCGGCCTGCGGCCAGCAGCTGCGCCGCAATCCCGAGGCTGTCGCGCGAGGCCTCGGGCTTCTCGCGCTCCAGCGCGATGACCTGATCGAGGTCGCCCCCGGCCCGCGCCAGCGCTTGCCGCATGCGCCGCCACTGCTCGGTCATCGAATAGAACCAGCGGCCCGAGCCCCGCTTCCCGGCCTCCGCCGCATGCCGTTCGGCAATGCGCTGGGCAAGATCGGCGTCCCAATCCGCGCACGCGGCGGGCGTCAGATACGGGATCACCTGCTCGGCCACCTTCGGCAGATAGCCATGCTCGCTGTCTCCCAAAGCTGCCATGACCTGCGCGGGCAGACCGCTTGTCTCGGCGATCGACATACGCGCCGCGACCGGACCCAGCGCATCGATGGCATCGGCATAGACATCCTGGATGCGGCCGCTGGAATCGTCGATCCGCTCGAAAACCTTCTCATGGGTGGCGATGAAGCGCAGCAGGCGCTCGGCCGCCATGGAGGGATCGGCCGCCGCAAGTTCCTTGGCAATGCTCGCGACCAGCGCCGCCAGATCGTCCCGAAACGCCCGCTCCTTGTCCCAGTCCACAAAAGCACGCGCCCGCGCCAGCCCGGCAAGCCGCCGGTCGATCAGCTTCGCCACGGCCCCCGCCCCGGACTGCCCCGCTAGCGCCGCCATCACCCGGCGCTTGAACGCGGCATTGCCGGACGCCTCTTCGGCGATGAGCGCCGCGAGGCGAGGCGCGCCGAGAGCTTCGAGCGATTCAAGCGAAAGGGAGGGTTTACGAGCCATGGGACTTGTTTAGCCGGCGCGCCAGAAGGTCGTCCGGCGAGCGTTTACGGGATCATCCGGGACGGAACATCTAGGCACGTCGCACGGAGAGTTGATAGTCAACACCGGTCATGCGAATACGCCAACTCAACATCTCTCGACTCACTAGGTATTTTGAGCAAGCGGCTTGATCAGAAAGGCTTTGTGCTCTGATAGCCAATAGGGCGGGTCGCGGAAGTAACAGGGTTCCAGCAAGCCAGTCCGCTTCATCCTCCTGGTCCTGGCTGAAATTGCCGGGCACCAACGAACCGTCTGGCAGCATGCAAGCTTCAGCCAATTCATGGCCAAGGGCAATATGCGCCAGCTCATGCATGATAACGTTGTTTCTGCGGCCTGGGGATGGAACCGGCTTGTAGATTACGAGATCATCTGCCCCGATCCGCATTGTCATCGCAGCCCACGAGTCGTCCTCTTGGTCTGTCAAGACCTTTTGATCATAGGGCGTTAGGCCAGCAACGTCGGTGACGGACCAAACCGTAACCCTAAGGTGTTCAGCAAGCGCATCAGCGGAAAGAGCGTCCGTGGGCTGCAGTCCAAGGTGGCGGCGGAACTCGACAGACCGCCTTTCGCACTGCGATTTGAATCCTCTCCTGAATGCCACCTAGTGCCCCCTGGCCTCAACCTCGTCGGCGAATTGTTTCGAAGCTCTTTCGATGAGGTTGGCCAACGATCTGGCGGTAGCTTTCGGAACGGCTTTCCTGTTCTTGAAGGCGATCTGAAGATTGCCAACCCCGGTGAACCTCGAAGTTTCCTCTCCAAGCCAGGCGCAGACTTTGTCTAGGGTCCCGATGTCTGGCACATGTCCGTTCTCGATCCGAGACAGTGTGGTGGGGCTGATGCCGATCTCTTTGGCCGCGGCCCTTACCCCCATGTTGCCACGCCGTCGGGCGACGAGGTTACCCAAGTCTTCGATGTCCATGCGCTCTCCGATGCGTGCCACTGACTGATATTAGTGTTTCTCATACTGGACAGATGGTGTCTGCCCAGTTAGTGTCCAGCCTGTGAAACACTTGAATCACGTCGCGGCACACTAGTCAACTGCGACGAATCGGGACAGCGAGGCCGAGCATGAACGCATATCTGGGAAAACCGACGTCACCGTGGGACAGTGTAGCCGAGCAGATGCTGGCTGCAGTCGCCATCAAGATCGAGCTTCCGCCGAGCATGCATGCGCTCCTGGCTGAGCGGAAAGCGGCCATCGAGAAACACCTTGAGCGTGACGGAAGTCCGCTGAAGGGCAAGGTCAGGTTGTTCTACCAGCAAGGTTCGGTGGCAATCGGGGCGACCATCCGGGCCAAGTTCCGATTTGAGGGGTTCGATATCGACATCATCGTCGAACTCATGACGCCTGGCATGACGCCGTGGCAGGCGCTGGAGCTTCTGTATAAGGCCATGCGAGGGGAGCCGGGGTCGCGGTATTATGACATGACAGAGCGACACACACGGTGTGTTACGATATATTACGCGGATGGGATGCACCTGGACCTCTCGCCCGCCGAACTGATCGACGAATTCGATCCGCGTCGCAGCTACATCTACCACTCCAAGCCTGAAGAACCCCGCAGCCGGGACCATAAGGTGCTGACCAACAGCTTCGGGTTCGCAGAGCTATACAACGCGACTTGCCCTGTCGATCTGTCCTTCCAGCAGGAATACGCGCGGCGGGCGCTGCGGGCGGACCGAGGTCTCACCGCCCTGCAGAAGGATGCCGACTCGCTTCCGGTACCCGCTCACTCTAGCGTCGTGGGGGGTAAATCCGCAGTTTCGGTCGCCCTTCAGCTTCTCAAGAGGAACCGCAACATCCGTTGGGCGACGCGGGATGGACGCATGCCCGCGTCGGTCATGTTCAGTTGTCTCACCTTGGAAGTGGCCGAGGCGGGTCTGACTATCGGCCAAAACCTCAGGATTATCGCTCAGCATATCCTGGACCGGCTCTTGCAGGCCAAGAGCACGGGCCAGTTGATCCACGTCGAGAACCCGCGTTGTCCAGCCGATGTGTTCACGGATCGCTGGCCGAAGAGCCACGCTGCACAGGATACCATGATCGCGGATATGCGGCTGTTCCTGAGCCAACTCGCCATTCTCCTGGACGACAGGCGTTCGCTGCGCGAACGAAGTGATGTCCTGAAGTCGATGTTCGGTGAGAGCGTCGGCGAAGAGGTGATGAACGAGCTTGAACACGATTACGGCGAGGCCATCCGCACGGGCAAGCATGCCTTCGGCGCCACCGGTGGCATTGCGATGAGCCCGGCGATCGCCAAGGCGAAACCGGCGGTGAAGCCGTCAACATTCTATGGTTCGAAATGGCCGCGTCGGTGAAATCCCTTGGAGCACAGGTCCAGGCGATGACCCGGGACTGGCCGCAATTTCAGCCCTCGCGAGGTCTGGGGCCACGGTCGGTGATCTGGTTTGGAGACCTAAAGGGGCTGGGCAGGACCTTTCACATCAGCATCGAATACGGCCTACCGGTCAAGGGTCGGCAAGACCTTTACCGAGTCATGCCGGTCGTGCGCGTGCTCCGGCCCAGCCTTATGCCAAATTGGGAGGCCGAGGAGGAAGCGCCACTCCCTCATGTCTACTTCGAACCTCCGGACATCAGATTGTCGCCTTTGTGTCTCTTCGATCCCAAGGCGGGTGAGTGGGACGCCTCGATGCTGATCAGCCGGACCACAGTCGGTTGGACAATTCGATGGCTTGCTGCGTACGAGTTCTGGGAGATGACAGGTCGATGGATCGGTGGTGGACGGCACGAAAACGCCGGTGTGGAGAAGGATATAGAGAATGCCGCGTGATAGTAACTACGACCACACCGTTCCTCGTCGTTCAGAAGGCACCCGGCAGACGCTGCGCGAGGTGCAACCTTGGCCGCCGGGAAAGCCTTTCAAGATACTCTCCATCGATGGCGGCGGCATTTTGGGCATTCTCCCATGCATGATCCTCGCTGAGATCGAGAAACGCTTTCTCAACGGCGACCCAATCGGTCAGCAGTTCGATATGATTGTTGGCACATCCACCGGTGGTATCATTGCGCTGGGTCTCGGCCAGGGTAAGTCAGCTCAAGAAATCTCGAAACTCTACACCGAACGAGGCCGGTACATCTTCCCTGGGGGGCGGTGGAAAAGGTTGCTGCGTTCCTGGGCCGGTTGGGCCTTCACCCCATATGATCGGCGGAACCTGGAACACGAACTTCGCCGAGAATTCGGCGATGGCCTGTTCGGGTCATCGTCGGTCCCAACCTGCATTCCTTCCTTCGAGGGGCGGTATGGCGAACCATACGTGTTCAAGACCCCGCATCATCCGGACTACAAGAAGGATCAGTTCGAACGTCTCGTGGATGTGGGGCTTTCGACAGCGGCAGCGCCCACCATCTTCGCGGCGGTAGAGAGGAACGGTTACATGTTTGCTGACGGCGGCATCTGGGCCAACAATCCCTCGATGATAGGCGTGGTAGACGCGATGGCCTGCTATGACATTGATCGAACCCAGATCAGGCTCCTAAGCTTGGGATGCGGTCAGGAGACCTACCGGATGCGCTGGTGGCACCGCATCGGTGGAAAGCTGGTCTGGGCAGGTCTCTTCGCTTCATCCGCCATGCGGGCGCAGTCCCACAACGCATTGGGTCAGGCCGGGCTGTTGATAGGTCGATCCAACATGGTCCGCCTCGATGCCCCTGAGGTAGCCCGCCGCATGGGCATGGATGATGTTGCGCGCGCTTTGGTGGAAATGCCGCCCGTGGCCAGGGCGTTGGCGGAAGGGGCGGGACATCTGGTTGCGGAGTTGTTCTTGAACTCGGATGTTGCGCTTCGGGGCGAAGTCAAGGCGTTCAATGACCAACCACAATGATGGCCTAACCAGACGTTCGCGGCACACTGACCAAGGTACAAGATGGGCTCGCGCCTGCCGTTCGATGCGATTGGCTCGACCTTCCGCATAAAGGGCCGAGCACGACGCCCGTCGCGACCGCGGCCCTCGGCGCGGCTCATGGGTAGCCAGACATCTTCCGCCCCGCTCGGTTGACCCGGGCGGGGCGGTGTCGGGTTCAGTCGCCGTTGCGGCGGGTGGTGGGGCGCGACCAGATGAGGGAGAAGGTCTCCTCGCCGCCCTCGATCACGGTGTCGTCGAAGAGGTTGGCGTAGATCGGCGCGGTGAAGCTCGGGTCGTCGAGCTT
>SKWJ01000295.1 GCA_007128995.1 Paracoccaceae bacterium | reverse complement strand
TGTCAGGAAAGCAGGATAATCAGACTGTTATCTGGATGAAGTAGATGGTTTCGTTTCGCGAGCAAACCTTTTGCGCACAGGGTGCGGGGTCAAGAAACCACTTTCCATCTGGTATCTCTTTGGTATTGTTGTTTTAAGGGGGTGGTGATGCGATTCTTCATTGGGCTGGATGGCGGCGGGACTGGCTGCAGGGCGCAAGCCGAGTTGGACGACGGACGCCGAACGCAGGTTGTTGCCGGGGGCGCAGCGAATGTCCACAGTGATATAGAACGGGCCCTTGCAGCCATTTCAGAGGTTCTGGAGAGGGTTGTAGAGATGGCGCATGATCTTTGCCCGGACACACAATCCGAGGTCCCGCGAGTCGTTCTTGGTCTGGCGGGAGCGAGTGAGACAGATGCAGCAGATCGGCTGCAGGATGCCTTGTCGGTAGGTCATCTGACGGTGCTAGGCGATGTGGATATATCGGTGAAGGGTGCGTTTGGGAAAGAGGATGGCATTGTCATGGCCGTTGGGACCGGGTCGGTTCTCGCGCGCCAGCGGCATGGTCTGTTTCGAAGGCTGGGCGGGTACGGTTTTTCGCTTGGGGATGAAGGCAGCGGTGCATGGATCGGGCGCGAAGCCTTGCGCAGATCTTTGCATGCCCACGATGGAATCGGTCCCGACGGCCCCCTTGTTCAGCATCTATGGCGAAAATTCGAAACGACCGCCGGGTTCATCGGTTTTGCAGGAAGGGCACGACCTGCCGACTTTGCCAGCCTTGCTCCGGACGTGCTGCACTGGGATCGTGCACATTGCCCGGTTGCCTCTGCGATCCTTGATGAAGGCTGCGCGTATCTGCTTGCAGCGATACGGAGCTTGCAAGAAGGCGTCTGGGATATGCCGGTCGCCGCAACAGGCGGGCTGGGGCCAGTTCTGCTGGATCGGATCATAGCGCACGGTGCGGCGCATCTTTGCCGGGTATCGCCAAAAGGGACCGCGCTGGATGGCGCCCTGTGGCATGCACGGGTTGACTTGACAGAGAAGGAAGCATTCTGAATGACGAAAACCTTCATGGCGCAAGAGATTGCCCAAATACCCGCAAGTATTTCGGCAATGCTGGCGGCCAATAAAGCAGAGCTTGAGGCTGTTGCGTCGCGCTTGCGTGAATTCGATCCGGAGCTTGTCCTGACAGTGGCGCGCGGTTCCTCGGATCATGCGTCTGGCTATTTCAAATACGCCTGCGAAATCCTTGCCGGAGTGCCTGTCGCATCGATCGGCCCGTCTGTTGCCTCGGTCTATGATGCGAAACTCCGGCTGCCGCGCACGCTGTCCTTATCCGTGTCACAATCCGGCCAAAGCCCTGATATTGTCGCGATGACGCGTGCGGCCCGCAATTCCGGTGCAATCGCGGTTGCATTGACAAATAACCCCGAAAGCAAGCTTGCGCAGGAAAGCCATTTCTGTCTGCCCCTGCATTGTGGGCCAGAACAAAGCGTGGCCGCGACCAAGAGTTTCGTCACGTCGGTGGTCGGGGGGCTGTCGCTGCTTGCCGCATGGCATGACGATGCCGGACTTTCCGGCGCGCTTGACGCTCTGCCCGACGCCTGCGCTCAGGCCCTGACTTGCGACTGGTCCGCTCTGTCGGACCGGCTTGTACGGGCGCCTGCGCTCTATGTGCTGGGTCGCGGACCCGGATATGCAATTGCCAGCGAGATTGCCCTGAAGTTCAAGGAGACATCGGCCATTCACGCAGAGGCCTATTCGGCCGCTGAAGTGTTGCACGGCCCGGCCGCACTTGTCGAGCGGGGGTTTCCGGTGCTTGGGCTGCTGTGTGAAGACAAGTCGCGCCAAGGCTTTGCGCAGACCATGGAACGGCTGGCCCAGCAAGGGGCCGATGTTTTCGCCACCGGGCAGATTGGCACAGGCGTATCCTTGCCCGTGGTGCAGCCGCTGCACCCGTTGGTTGATCCATTATTGCGGGTCGTGTCGTTCTATGTCTTCATTGAGGCACTGGCGCGCCGACGCGGACTGGCCCCGGACACGCCACGTCATCTGCGCAAGATCACCGAGACGATCTGATGCAGACCATCCTGAGCGCCACGCAGGTTTTTGATGGCACACGGATGCACGCGAACGCTGCTGTCGCCCTGTCCGACAATGGCCGGATTTCGCAGATCTACCTTGCGGGCAGTCCGCTGCCATCAGACTCACAGGTGCACGATCTAGGAACCGGTGTGCTGGCCCCCGGTCTGATTGATTTGCAGGTCAATGGGGGTGCAGGTCTGATGGTGGGGCCGGATACCGACGCGCGCCAACTGGCGCGCATCTGCGCTGCACATGCCCGGCTTGGGGCCTGTGCGATCTTGCCGACACTGATCACCGACAGCCCGGACGTGACGCGGCAGGTGATTGCTGCGGGAATAGAGGCGGTCCGGGATCAGGTTGCGGGCTTTGCCGGGCTGCATCTTGAAGGGCCACATCTGGACATCGCACGCAAGGGCGCGCATGACGCGCGCTTCATCCGCAAGATGACCAGTGACGATCTCGTTCTTCTGTGCGACGCGCGGCAGGCGCTGCCGGCCTTGATGGTGACGCTGGCGCCAGAAGCGGTCAATTCGACACAGATTGCGGCTCTGGCCGAGGCAGGTGTGGTTGTCAGCCTTGGCCATTCGGCATGCAGCGCGGAACAGGCAAAGGCGGCGTTTGCGGCCGGCGCGCGTGGGGTGACACATCTTTTCAATGCGATGGGAGGGCTGCACAGCCGCGCGCCGGGTCTTGTCGGAGCGGCCCTGACCTCCCCTTGTGTGGCCGGTATTATCGCCGATGGTGTGCATGTGTCCCGCGAATGTCTGCAGGTTGCGCTGCGGATGAAAGCGCCCGAAGCGCTTTTTCTTGTGACCGATGCGATGGCGGTTGCCGGGACAGAGTTGGACGAATTTGCCCTGAATGGACGGCGTATTCTGCGCCGACAGGGGCAGTTGACGCTGGACGACGGAACATTGGCGGGTGCGGATATATCATTGCCCGCCTCGATCGCGCATCTGATTGCGTTGGGGGTCACACCGGAGCGAGCGTTGAGCATGGCAAGCCGTATTCCTGCCAATGTGATCGGCGCGCCGGATCGCGGACGCCTTGAAGCGGGCGTATATGGCGATCTTGTCTTTCTGGACCGCGACTGGAGGATTCGGCATGTCTGGCAGGGCGGCGTGGCTGTACCCATCTGACACCAGCGCGGTGGATCAGCCGTCAGGTTGCCTGCCTTGCTGCCGACCGGTTCATCTGCTAGCGCATCGGGTGATCGCGGCATAATGTGATCGTTTCGGACTGTCAGGACATGCCTCATGTATCGCTTCCAAAGATCGCGTTGCTGACCGCGATTGCCATGATTGCATTTGCGGCCAATTCGGTCCTCAATCGTCTGGCTTTGGCAGAGGGTGAGGCTGATGCGCTATCCTATACCGGGGTGCGGCTGGCTTCCGGCGCACTGATGCTAGCCCTTATCCTTGTGTTGAGAGGTGGGTTTCGCACGCACGGACGCATCGGCGGCAGTTATCCGGCAGCCATGGCGCTTTTCATATACGCAATCGCCTTTTCCTATGCCTATCTTGAGCTGAGCGCGGGGACAGGCGCTTTGCTCCTCTTTGCGGCGGTTCAGATCGGTATGCTGGGCTTCGCATTCGCAAGTGGCGAGCGGCCGGGAGCCTTTGAATGGACAGGGTTTTTCATGGCAATCCTGTTTTTGGTCCTCTTGCTGGTGCCGGGGCTGTCTGCGCCTGATCCGCTGGGAGCAGTGCTGATGGTGCTGGCGGGGGGGGCTTGGGCTTGCTACACGCTGATGGGACGCGGATCTGCAGCCCCGCTTACAGATACAGCGGGCAATTTTATCCGCTGCCTGCCAATTGGTCTTTTGCTGATTGTGCCGGAATTCTGGGTGCAGGGCACGACCTTGACTGGCTGGGTTTATGCGATTGCATCCGGGGCCCTGGCTTCGGGGCTGGGCTATGCTTTATGGTATCTCGTGCTGCCTTCGTTGGAGCGCAGCACCTCGGCATATGTGCAGCTTTCTGTTCCCGCACTGGCCGCGATTGGCGGCGTTCTGTTCATTTCCGAACCAATGACCCTGCGCCTGATCCTCTGTTCGGTCGGTATTCTGGGCGGTGTGGCCTTGGCAATCTGGGGTGCTGATATGCGCCGCAGGAAAGCTGATCCACGCAGGCAGGCATAAGCAGCCGGGCGATTGCAATATAGCGTGCGCTGTAAAAGCTTTTTGGCCCGCCACATATCCGTGAACTGATGTCAGCTATGCTAAGGTCTGGCCTGTTCGTCGCGCAGCTTTGTGAAGAAAGCTTCAACCTCTTGTGGTGTGGCGTCTTGAATGGCGTCATTCGTGACGTCGGCGCGCGACCATATCCATGATGTTGCCGGATCATGCAGCATGGCCCATTGCGCAAACATCCGTTCGGACACTGGTCTTTCGACATGTATTTTCACTTCAAGATGCCTGTCATCGTGCATGATACGCGCCACAGCGGATCTGACAGCCGGTTCCGGCCCTTCCAGCAACTGCATATAGATATCCTCGCGGCAGATCAGGGCGCCGGTGATGTCATCGCGCGCATTTGCCTGTCGGGCATGCACCAGAATGCTGTTCAGCGTTGCGGTGTCAAAGCCGAAGGGCCTTGATGTGTAAATGATTCTGAGAAGTGACATGAAACGCCTTGTCTGATTTTGTCGCGCATTCTGACACACCCTGACCCGGTTTGCACCAGCGTAAAGGCGCAGAATTGCAGGGCTTGACTAATTTGATTGTTTTTATCAGGAAAACTCAATCGTTCCGCCAATCCTTGGGTCAACACGGCGGATCAGACTTCCGTTGAACAAGGGACGGCGATGCATGACCAAGATACTATCTCCCTGTATCGATGTATGCAAATTCAAGCGCGAAGGCCATTGCATTGGCTGTTCGATGACCAAAGCGCAGAAATCGATGTTCAAGAAGCTGAAGAAGGATACCCATCAGAAAGCGTTTATCGACCTTCTGGTGCACCAGCAAAATGCAATGGACAAATACCGCCACTGGTTGGAGGCCTATCGCAAGCGTTGCGCCCGAAAAGGTGTTAAATCCCCGATCTGATCCTGCTGATCCGAAGTCGCAAGACGGCGCGCTTGTCATTGCGGCGAAAAGGCAACTCAGGCTTTGAGCGCAAGCCAACAGAGCAGTTACAAGCATTTTTGACATGCCTATTTCGTGCCGCTGTGCGACAAGGCAGCATGATGTTACTGAACCGATTCCACTTCTTTGTGTTGTGCGCGCAAGTCTGTCTTGCTCTGGTTCTTTTGAGTGCCGGTGCGACGGCACAGGGTCTGAACCTCACTCAGACCGGGCAGCGCGCCTTGAGCGCAAGTGAAGCCTTTGCTCTGGAGCATGAGATACGTCCGAACGGTGAAATCGATCTGACATGGCGTATCGCCGAGGGCCATTATCTGTACCGAAAGTCGCTTTCGGTAGAAGCACCCGCCGGATCTCTGCCGCTTTCCCTGCCGCAAGGCGACTGGGTCGAGGATGCGAGCTTCGGGCGGGTCGAGGTGTTCCGCGAGGATCTCCATCTTCTGCTGCCAACGCAGACAGGAACGCTGAAAGTCCAGTGGCAAGGCTGTCAGGAGGGGGGGATCTGCTACCCGCCGCAGAGCAGCGAGATCAACCTGCCCGTGAAATCTGCGGGTATCACGCTGTCGAATGAAGCCGGGCTGATGGACCGCCTTGGCGCTCGGGGCGTCCCTGTGCTTCTTCTGGCCTTTTTCGGGTTCGGGGTTGCGCTGGCCTTC
>SKWJ01000156.1 GCA_007128995.1 Paracoccaceae bacterium | reverse complement strand
GCGATTCTGCCCGAGGGCGTGGATACGGTCGTTCTGGAAGAAGATTGCGCGCATGATGGCGCGCGCGTGGCCTTTGATGGCCCGGTCAAGCCGCGCGCCAATACCCGCAAGGCTGGTGAGGATGTCACGCAAGGGGCCGAATTTCTGCCGCAGGGGCGTGTTCTGACCGCAGCCGATCTGGCGCTGGCCTCGGCGCTGGGGGTGGGGCGTCTGCAGGTGCATGCCGCTTTGCGGGTCGGGGTGCTGTCGACGGGCGATGAACTTGTCGCGGACCCGGCGGATGACGCCTTGCCGCATCAGATATTTGACGCCAACCGCCCGATGCTGGCGGATATCCTGCGACAATGGGGCCATGTTCCTGTGGATCTGGGTCATATGCCCGATGATGCCGGCGCAATTGCCGGGGCACTGGACCAAGCCGCGCAGGACTGCGATGTGATTCTCACCTCTGGCGGGGCCTCGGCGGGGGATGAGGACCATGTCTCGCGGCTGTTGCGTGACAAGGGCCATCTGAGCAGTTGGCGGATTGCGCTGAAGCCCGGCCGCCCACTGGCGCTGGCGCTCTGGCAGGGCAAGCCGGTCTTTGGCCTGCCGGGCAACCCGGTGGCGGCCTTTGTCTGCACACTGGTCTTTGCCCGCCCTGCCCTGTCGCTGATGGCCGGAAGTGGCTGGGTGCAGCCGCAGGGTTTTCTGCTGGAAGCCGGGTTTCACAAATCCAAGAAGGCAGGGCGCAGGGAATATCTGCGCGCCCGCGTGAGCGCAGAGGGACAGGCCGAGGTGTTCCGCTCGGAAGGGTCGGGGCGGATCAGCGGGCTGAGCTGGGCGACAGGGCTGGTGGAACTGCCGGATGCGGCAACTACCATCCGCCCCGGTGATCCGGTGCGCTATCTGCCCTTTGGAAGTTTCGGGCTGTCGTCTGCATAAGGGCCGTGTCAATCGCGGTGATACGGACTGCCGGCAAGGATGGTTGCGGCGCGGTAGAGCTGTTCGCTCAGCATTACCCGCGCCAGCATATGTGGCCAGACCATTTTCCCGAAGGACAGGGCCAGAGCCGCGCTGTCGCGAAAGGCGGGGTCCAGCCCGTCGGCGCCGCCAATCACAAAGGTCAGATCGCTGCAACCACTGTCACGCTGCGTTGCGAGCAACCGGGCGAAGCTGCGCGAATCGTGCATGTCGCCGCGTTCATCCAGAACAACGACGGTCGCGCCACCGGGCAGCGCGCGGGTCAGAAGGCGGGCCTGTTCGGCGGCCGATCCGGCCTTTCGGTCATCGACCTCTATCTCCTGACAGGGGCCAAGTGACAGCGGACGGCCAGCGCGTTCGAATCGTTTCAGATAGTCGTCAAGCAGGGCGCGTTCCGGCCCTTTGCGGATACGTCCGATCGCGCAGATCTGCACGCGCATCAGGCAACCGGCTTGCTGCCCGCATCCTGCCACATCTTTTCAAGCTGGTAGAAATCGCGCACTTCCGGACGGAAGATATGCACAACCACATCGCCTGCATCGATCAGCACCCAGTCCCCGACATCCTTGCCTTCGGCGCGGGCGGACAGGCGGAACTTCTCTTTCAGCCGGTCCAGAAGTTTCTGGGCTATCGCCGAAACCTGCCGGGTTGATCGGCCAGAGCAGATGATCATGTGATCGGCCATCGCAGATTTGTCGCGCAAGTCGATCGTCACGATCTCTTCGGCCTTGTCATCGTCAAGAGACTTCAGAACCAGCGCCAGAATCGCGTCACTGGTGATCGGGGTCTTTGCCAGTGAAGCCGGGCGGGCCGCAGTTGCGGTAGGTTCGATGTATGTCAGGACGTTGTCCTCCTTTTGCGTGACGATAGAGGCAATATAACATCGGCGAATTGCTTTCTCAATCGGTGCAACGGGAAAGCCGCGAGAATTGTCGTAAATCCGCCTTTGCTGCCCCGGATGCGGACTGACCGTTGCCATAAGCGCATTTAGAGCGTATTCAGCACGCATGAGACGCATCTTTGACCTGAGCGACCATGTCCGCCTGCCGCAGCGCTTCCAGCGCGAGAACCGGTCGGTGCTTGCGCGACTTCGCTGATCTGGAATCAGCCCTCAACGGGCGCCCTACAGCACGCCAATTCCACTTATCGCACGAGTATAGCCATGCCCAAGACCCTCTATGACAAGATCTGGGACGCCCATGTCGTCCATGAAGATGCCGATGGCACTTGCCTTCTCTATATTGACCGCCATCTGGTGCATGAAGTGACCAGCCCGCAGGCCTTTGAAGGGCTGCGCCTGACAGGGCGCAAGGTGCGCGCACCGGAAAAGACGATCGCAGTGCCCGATCACAATGTCCCCACCACGCCGGATCGGGAGCAGGGGATCGAAAACCCGGAATCGCGCATTCAGGTGGATGCGCTGGATCGCAATGCCCGCGAATTCGGGGTGAATTACTACCCGGTCAACGATGTGCGGCAGGGGATCGTGCATATTGTCGGCCCCGAACAGGGCTGGACGCTTCCGGGCATGACCGTGGTCTGTGGCGACAGTCATACGGCCACGCATGGCGCATTCGGGGCGCTGGCGCATGGGATTGGCACATCCGAGGTCGAGCATGTTCTCGCCACCCAGACGCTGATTCAGCAGAAATCCAAGAATATGAAGGTCGAGATCACGGGCTCGCTTCGCCCCGGGGTGACGGCAAAGGACATCACGCTGTCGGTGATCGGGGCCACAGGCACTGCCGGGGGCACCGGGCATGTGATCGAATATTGCGGTCAGGCCATTGAAGAACTGTCGATGGAAGGGCGCATGACCGTGTGCAACATGGCCATCGAGGGGGGCGCACGCGCCGGGCTGATTGCCCCTGATGAAAAGACCTTCGCCTATGTCAAGGGCCGCCCCCACGCGCCGAAGGCCGCGCAGTGGGACGCAGCGCTGGCCTGGTGGAAGACCCTGAAATCCGACGAGGGTGCGCATTGGGACAAGGTCATCACGCTGCGCGGCGAAGATATCGCACCTGTGGTGACCTGGGGCACCAGCCCCGAGGATGTGTTGCCGATCACCGGCGAAGTGCCGGACCCGGCAAGCTTTTCGGGCGGCAAGGTCGAGGCCGCGCGCCGCGCGCTGGACTATATGGGCCTGACCCCCGGTCAGAAACTGACCGATATCGAGATTGACACTGTGTTCATCGGCTCCTGCACCAATGGCCGGATCGAGGATTTGCGCGCCGCCGCCGAGGTGGTGAAAGGGCAGAAGATCAAGGTCAAACGCGCCATGGTCGTGCCCGGTTCGGGTCTGGTGCGGGCGCAGGCCGAAGAAGAGGGTCTGGCGCAGATTTTCATCGATGCAGGTTTTGAGTGGCGCCTTGCGGGCTGTTCGATGTGCCTTGCAATGAATCCAGACCAGCTGTCCCCCGGTGAACGCTGTGCGGCCACGTCAAACCGCAATTTCGAGGGGCGGCAGGGCCGCGGCGGGCGCACGCATCTGATGTCGCCCGCAATGGCTGCCGCTGCGGCCCTGACTGGCCGGCTGACCGATATCCGCGAGATGATGGCAACACCCGCCTGATTTCGTCTGTGTTCACATATCCCGGAAGCCGGGGACGCAGCCCGGCCTGTCCGGGCAGGAGATTGCAATGGACAAATTCACCACTCTGACGGGCGTCGCAGCCCCCATGCCGCTGGTCAATATCGACACGGACATGATCATTCCCAAACAGTTCCTGAAAACCATCCAGCGCACCGGGCTGGGCAAGAATCTGTTTGACGAGATGCGCTATGATGATGCGGGCCACGAGATCCCGGATTTCGTGCTGAACCAGCCCGCCTATCGCAACGCGCAGATCCTGATTGCGGGCGATAATTTTGGCTGCGGGTCATCGCGCGAACATGCGCCCTGGGCGCTGGCGGATTTCGGGATCAAGGCGATCATTTCCACCAGTTATGCCGATATCTTCTACAATAACTGCTTCAAGAACGGGATGTTGCCCATCGTGCTGCCACAGGCGCAGGTGGATATCCTGATGGAGGATGCGCGCAAGGGCGAGAATGCCCGGATTGCGATTGATCTGGAAGCTCAGACGGTTACCAGCGCAGATGGGCAGGTGTTCACCTTCGAGTTGGACCCGTTCAAGAAGCATTGTCTGCTCAACGGGCTGGATGATATCGGCCTGACACTGGAAAAGGCGGCCTCGATCGATGCGTTCGAGGCGCTGGCGACACAGGCGCGGCCCTGGGTCTGACTGTTGCGCTGGGTGTGAAAGTTAACGCGCGTCGAGGTGTCGGCGCGCGTTAACCTTTTATTAGCCAGTTCCATGCCAGATTGACGCGCTGCGATCGATCACCGTGCAGGAGCGTGTCATCTTGGGCAGAGGCCCGCTTGCCGTCATGATTTCCGCTATATGCGCCGCCCGATTGTGGCGAAAGCTGTGCTGCGCGCTTTTCCTCTGTCTTGCGGCCTCTCCCCCGGTGCGCGCCGATGCGCCCGATCAGGAGCGGCTTCGCATTGCCTTCTGGCGCATCGATCTGGGCGCGCGCGGGCCGGGCTATGCCTTGCGCGATATTGCCGCCGCCGCACCGCGCGCTGTTGCCACGGCAGATGTGATCGCCCATCTGGAACCCGATGTTCTGGTGCTGTCGGGGCTGGATTATGATCTTGGCCTGCACACGCTGGCGGCATTCCGTGACCTTGTCACTGCGCGCGGCCATGCCATGGCGCATATTCTGGCATTCCCCACCAATGCGGGGCTGCGCACAGGGCAGGACATGACCGGCGATGGCCGCGCCGATACGCCCGATGATACCCATGGCTATGGCCGCTTTGCCGGAGAGCGGGCCCTGGCGCTGATGTCGCGCCTGCCAGTGGATCGTGCCGGCGCGCGCGATTTTTCGCATTTCCTGTGGCGGGATCTGCCGGATGCGCGGCTGCCCGCGCTTGGGCCGCACGTCCTGGCGCTGCAGCGTCTGTCCAGCACAGGGCATTGGGATATTCCGCTTGTGCTTGGCCCTGAACTGTCGTTGCATCTGCTGGTCTATCAGGCCGGGCCACCTGTTTTTGGCCGGAACCCAGAGCGTAATCTGTTGCGCAATCACGATGAAACCGCGTTCTGGACAGCTTATCTTGACGGGCGTTTGCCAATGGCACCGCCGCAGGGGCCGCTGGTTCTGGTCGGCGGCAGCAATCTTGACCCGGCCGATGGCGATGGGCTGCACAAGGCCATGCGCGCCCTGCTGGCCCATCCAGCGCTGCAAGACCCCGCACCCACAAGCGCAGGGGCGCTGCTGGCCGCGTCAGACCCGATCAGCGCGCGCCATCTCGGGCCGCATGATCAGGACACGGTCTTCTGGCCGGATGGACCGGGACATCTGCGTGTCAGCTATATCTTGCCCGGGGCGGCGCTGCGGGTGCTGGATGCGGGCGTGTTCTGGCCCCTGCCGGATACGCCAGAGGCCGCCCTGTTCGGCCCGGCGGACGCGCTTTACACGCCGCATCGCCCGGTCTGGGTGGATATAGACCGGCGCAGCGTTACAACGCCGGAACTTCCTAATTGATTAACCCGGCATGGCGCATGGCGGCGTCCATGGCGCGTTGTGCCGGTTCTGTCAGACCGACGAGGGGCAGGCGCACCTCCGGGCTGCATCGGCCAAGGCGCGACAGCCCGTATTTTGCCCCGACAAGACCGGGTTCGGCAAATATGGCCACATGCAGCGGCATCAGCTGGTCATGGATTTCCAGCGCGCGCGCGTAATCCCCTGCCAGAGTTGCGTTCTGAAAGTCCGCGCACAGCCGCGGGGCGACATTTGCAGTGACCGAGATGCACCCTACCCCGCCTTGCGCATT
>SKWJ01000064.1 GCA_007128995.1 Paracoccaceae bacterium | reverse complement strand
TTCCCTGCCGCTGCCGGGCGCTGCGGCGAATTTGCCGCTCTCCATTTCAGGTGGGTCGGCCGGCTTGTGCAGCCCGGCGAACGGGACATTTGACATTTTCCTCGGCGTGGTTTCCAGATGGGATCTGACATTGCCGCCCGAGCCGGTTTTCGCCGCACCCGACACCTATCGCATTCCGCTGACGGTCAGCATCATCCCATAATCGTGGAGCCATGAGAATCGACGCGCCCCCGATGACGTTGTGCTTCCGCCGCATCGCTGCACCGATGCTCAGCGCCCTCACCCTGTCGGCGGGGGCGGCAATGGCACAGGGGTTGCCGCTAACCGGCAATGTCGAGATCAAGGTGATCGTCGAGCCCATTGCGATCCTGCAGGTGATCGAATCCGAAGGCGAGATGCGGATCGACGATACCAGCTTCACCTTCATGGGCCTGCCCTCCTCCGAGGGTGACATCGACAACATCACCGTCGGCAGCCTGGCGCAGATGCGCCTGCTCACCAATTTCTGCCTGCAGTTCGTGATCATGGAGTTTCCGCGCGCAAGCGGCTTTCGCAACACTGCACCGGGCACGCATCTGGGTACCGCGATCGGTGAAGTGACCGGGCGCACGCTGGGCGTCTGGCCGCGCGTGTTCTGGGTGGATCGCACCGACGGGCTGCTGCACCAGCCCGGCTTCACGCATGGCGGTCAGGATGACGAGTTGCTGGTGTTCGGCCCCGATGGCATTGATGACCAATTCTGCAACGGTATTCATGATCTGGGCATCGGGGTCGAAACCGACTGGGCCACGACGCTTGCGACCGAGCCCGAATTCATTGCGCCCGACACCTATGTCATCCCGATCACCGGAACCCTTGTGCCCTGAGACCCCGCCATGCGATACCCGCTGACGAGGGGGCGAGCCGGCGGTGGTTTCGTTAGGCTCCGAATATCTGAGGAGACTACATTGAAGCTGACATTTTTTTCCTTTGTTGCTCTGGTCTTTCTCCTGCTTTTGCCGGATGTCGCTGTGGCGCAGCAGAATCTGTCGGTCCGCCCGATGCGTGTCGAGGCGGATGTTCCACCCAACCGCGTTGCACGGGTGGTGCTGACCGTGCAGAATCGTCACGCAGCGCGTGATGAGCCGCTGAACCTTGAAGTCGTCGACCTGACCCAGGACCGTGACGGTACGCTGCGCATCGTCACCGAAGAAATACGCGCGCGCATGTCGCCCGAAGAGCTGCTTTCCTCGAGCCGCGACTGGGTTCAGTTGCCAAGTGAGCGCATCCAGGTCGAGGCGGGCACGACGGCAGAGATCCCGATCCTGATGACCATTCCACCGGATGCGCGCGGCGCCTATGCGTCGGCGATCCGCATCACGACAGATGCACCGCCGACCCCTGAAGGCACGGGTGAGACGCAGGAGGCATTCTTCGCGATTCGATTCGGCTTTCTGATCCCGCTGCTGACCGAAATAGCGGGGCGCCCGGTCCAGCAGGACATCCGCATCGGCGAACTGAGCATGTCATTTGACGACGGGCGCGATGATGATGCCGAGCAGGTGCGCGATCCGGCAACCCGCGTCGCGATGGAAATCATCAATGCGGGTCGGACCTACTCCAGCCTGAACGGCGAGATCGTGATCGAACGTCGCAGCGGGGAGAACTGGCGCACGGTCAGCCGCGTGGCCTTGCCGGATCGCCGTATCTTGCCCGGTCTGACACTGGAGCTCGTTCGTACCCTGGACCGCAACCTGCCGCCGGGTGAGTATCGCCTTCTGGGCAACCTGTCCGTCGATGGGCGTCAATTGCCCCGTGCCGAATACATCCTTGAGTTCGAAGGCGATCCGGACGCGGCGGCGGTTGCCTTTGACACCGAACTCCTGTTGTCGCCGGAGAGGCTACAGATCAACGGTGTCGCGGGCGCGACTCGCGCGGCCACCGTCGAGGTCGAGAATCCGGGCGATTTGCCACTCACTGTTTCGATCGCCATTCAGATTCCTGCCGAGCTTGAAGGGGTCGCGATGGGCGACGTGATGGGCGAAGAGCTGTCCGCCGCAGAATGGTTGCAGGCGACGCCCGCTTCGTTCCAGCTTCGTCCTGGCCAGAGGCGCAATGTTCGGATCGTCAGCCGTCTTCCCCGCGAGGGGATCAGATTTCCCCATTATTTCGCCAACGTTGTTCTGTCGGGAACCTACGAAGACGGCCAGTCGGCAGGCGAGACCCAGTCAAGCCTGAGAATATCGCTTCAAGACGCCGAGAGCACAGTCGCCGGCGTGATAGACAGGTTCGGGGTATCTCTTGGCGACGAGCCATCAAGCTATATCGTGCAGGGAAGGCTCGTGAATAACGGTACAGTCGACGTCTCCACGGATTTCAGTGCCGAGTTGATTTCCAGCGCCGGCAATGTCGTCAGAACTGCGCGTCTGGAAGGCAGAGGCGGCCGCTTGCTGCCCTTGGGAACAAGGGACTTCTCGGGAGAGATCTCAGTCGATGACATCGAACCCGGCGATTACTTCCTTCGTGTACAGGCTCGGCTCGGTGATGCTGAGACAGTTACTCGCCAAGCCGATGTAGTGGTGCAACTCGCCGAAGATGGCGAGAGCACCGAACTGCTACTGTCTGAGTAAACGCGAATCCAGCGGCGCTCGCGGCAGACGAGCGGCCCAATTTTTTTCTCTCGTCACCAATTCGCCGCAATGCGGCTAATTCTTCGCTCCATTCTCGTCGTTTCATGCACTTCGAATGAAGCATGCAACTTGCAACGAAGGGATCGAAGAGATGTGGGGCTTTCGTGTTTTCAGCGGCGTGATCGCCTGTCTTGCAGTCTCAGTCATGGCACAGGCGGCGCAGGCTCAGTCGAGCAGGACGATGCAACCAACTGACCGAGCGGTCGTCACCATCGGCATCACGGTGGGGCCAATCGCCGAAATCGTGTTTCCAGAAGGACAGGCCTTCGAGCTACGGGTTCCGGAAGCACTGCCGGATGGTGACTTCCAAGCTGCACAACAGCGGCACCCCCCCGACGAGTCAAGTATGGAAGTTCCCATGGCCGAAATCCCGTTCATAGTTCGCGGAAACGCCACTGCGGTGGTTGAGGCGCTTCCAGGCGAGACGACATGGGCTAACGAGCGTGAGTTCGGCGTGGCAAGAGCCGCCAGCCCTTACGGCGCGGGATCGCTCCTTGCATACTCGATGGAGCTTGTTTTTGGAAACAGACCGTCAGATGCATATCTGGAGTCTGTGAGCGCCATGAGCAGTGGCCGTTTTGCAACATCAGGGGTCGTTTCCATGACAAATGTTGCACAATCGCCGGAACATGGTAGCTTGCGAATCGTAGGTGATAGGGCCGTTTTGGGTACGGGATCTGGGCGGTTTCATGGGGAAATAATTGTCGCAGTGTCCGCTGAGCTTTAGGGGCTGGCGATGACTGCGTGTCGCCATTGTGAGGTGTAAAGTGCAGTCGATGCTGAAGAAATTACTGTCCTCTTCGGCCGCAGTTTTTTTCGTTTTAGTTGTGCCTGTTTCCCCCGCGGTTTCTCAAACAGATCAGGTCGTCGACAACGTTTTTTTTCAGACTGACCTGAGGCAGGCGCTCGAAGATGTGGCGGCACAACTCGGCATCAACATAATTGCTGATCCCAGCGTCCAAGGGATCGTTTCCGTCACCCTTGAAGACGCGCCTGTCGCTCAAGCGCTTGAATTGCTGCTTGCGGGCACGGGTTACCGCTACATACGCCGCCCCAATTACATTCTGGTCTTCAACCCGGATGCGTCGGCGGACTTCTTTACGGACATCTCGGTGACGCGTCGCGTCGAACTGCGCAATCTTAGACCGAGCGCAGCGAGAGGGCTGCTGCCTGAGCCTCTGCAAAGATTCGTCAGGATTGACGAAGACTCGGGAAGGCTGGTTGTGACGGCGCCTCAGGAGATGATGAATCGTATCCTTATGGATATCGAGGTGCTTGACCAGGAAGAGGAGTCAATCACGACCTTCGTGGCGCTTGAATTTGTCCAGGCAGAGGTCGCGCGATTGCTCCTGCCAGAGCAGATGCAGCGTTTTGTTCGCGTCGATCCAACCAGAAACGCTGCGGTTGTAACCGCCCCGCTGGATCAACGCAGCGAGATAACGTCCCTACTCAGACGCCTTGATCGACCTACTGGTCCGACCTCCACAGAAACGCCTGACGTCTATCCAACCCATCGGGTCGATCTTTCACACGGCGATGCTGCCGGTATTCTCGCCTTGCTCTCGGATGCTCACCAGGCTTTCGTTCGAGCCGATGAGAGTTCAAACATGCTCGCCGTCAGCGCGCCGCGGCACATTGTCGATGGAATAGTCCGGGATATTAGGTCGCTGGACAGGCCACGTCGGCATGTGATGCTTGAAGCTCGGGTCGTTGTGCTGGAGCGGACCGATCTTCTTGATTTCGGTACCGACTTCCGCTGGCCGACAATCGAGGTGGGCGCGTTTGCAAGTGACGCCGTGAGCGGCGTGCCCTGGGAGCTTCGGATTGGTTATTCCCCAAGCCGGCAGTTCACCAATGCACTATCCATGTCATTGAATTTCCTCTCGGCGAATAACCAGGCGACCATTGTTTCAAGTCCGCAGGTTCTGGCCCAGGACGGTCTTCCAGCTGAAATCCGTGTGACAACTGAAGAGTTCTTCGAGATCGCATCAGATACTACAGGTGTGGTGCGCGCGCAACTTGAGCAAATCGAAACTGGTACGATCCTGAACATCACCCCTCGGGTGGCTTCTTCAGGGCACATTGCGCTGACCATGGAGTTGGAAGTTTCCGATGTCGTCGGGCGAGGTGATAACAATTTGCCCGTTGTTAGCCGGAGGACAGCCAGCAGCACCGTGAGGATCGAAAATGGCGGCACAGCTGCGGTCGCCGGCCTTGCCGACACTAGGTCGCAGTTAAGAAATCGTGGTACGCCCGTTTTGCGCCGGTTGCCGCTCCTAGGTTCAGCGTTTGGTCGTGACGACCTTAATCATCAGGCGCGTCAGGTCGCAATATTTGTAACGGCGACACTGGTTGATGAAGATGGGCGCGCGAGACGGACGGGGGAAACTCCTCGAAACCCGATCAGGAACGTCTCCGATGAACAGTATCGTGAAGAATTGGAAGCCGCACTGTACAGGATCGGGCGCTCCGTTGATTAATTCGAAACACATGAAAAGCTCCGCAAAGCCGATGTCGATCTCGCGCGTTGCCTTGGCCTTGGTCATTGCCCCTTTCTTGGCGGCATGCGCCGCAGACTCCAATGTGCGCCGCGCCAGCGTGCCTGTATCGCCCGTATCAGTAGGAGAGCCGGGAGACGTGTCCGCAGATGCACTCGCTGGTGCGATGCTCCGGGTTGGGTTTTCTCCACAAGAGATTCTGGAGATGGGGCCGTCGATCAGGCGCTCGCTAACGCAGGGCGGTGGCGCACAGGCGCGGAGACAGGGCGAACTTGTGGCGCTCTTCTCAATCTGGCAGAGCGCATTGTATGTAACCAGCAGCGATACTGGCACCTTCGTTGTTGAGCTTTGACTGCAAATTCGTTTGCCGTAGCGAGGGTCTCCTGTTTTCAATAATGCAGCTTTTTTCTCGAGCTTGACGGATCCATTTTCCTGATGGGCTGATCCGAAGGCGTCCGGATCCGGGCCGTTTAGGGTGTGAATTATCCTAATGCCTTGCGTAAGTCCTGTGCCACCGCATCCGCCGCCATCCGCACTGGTTCGGCGGCGAGATGAGCGTACCGCGCCGTTGTCTGGACCTGCGTGTGGCCGAGGAGCTTGCCGATCATCGGCAGGCCCTGACCCGAAGCGACGGCCGTCGACGCGAAGGTGTGGCGCAGGTCGTGGATGCG
>SKWJ01000490.1 GCA_007128995.1 Paracoccaceae bacterium | reverse complement strand
CCGTCACGCTGTCTTTCGCTGTGACACTTTTCGAGTGGTATCTGAACAAGTCTGATCGCTGACCCAAGAACTGCCCCAACACGAAAGGAAACTGAAATGACCCTGGTATCCAAACTGAAGACCATGCTCGCGGCGACGGCTGTCGCCGTGACTGGCCTGATAGCGCCGGCTGCGCCAGCACAGGCCGATGATCTGCTGGAATCGATTCAACGGCGCGGCAAGCTGATGGTGGGCATGTCCACCTTTGTGCCTTGGGCCATGCGCAGCACCGATGGCGAACTGATGGGCTTCGAGATTGATGTTGCCACCAAAGTTGCAGAGGATCTGGGCGTCGAAGTCGAATTCGTGCCCACCGCATGGAGCGGGATCATCCCGGCGCTGTTGGCTGGCAATTTCGATGTCATCATCGGCGGTATGTCGATCACGCCGCAGCGCAACCTGACCGTCAATTTCACCACTCCCTATTCCAATTCCGGCCAGCAGATGGCTGCGAACAATTCGCTGGCAGACGGTTTCAGCCATGACGATTTCAACCAGACCAGCGTCAATCTGGCCTGCCGGCGTGGTGTTGTCGGCTGCACCATTCTGGAAGAGCAGTTCCCACGGGCCAATATCCTGCAATTCGACGATGATGCCCAGGCCTTTCAGGAAGTGCTCAACGGCAATGCTCATGCTGTCATCTCCAGTGCGCCCAAGCCCGCCTTCTGGGCCGAGGGCAACCCGGACCTGATTCACGTGGCCTTTGACGGTGGATTCCTGAGCCGCGGCAACGAAGGCTTTGCCTTGCGCAAGGGCCAGCATGACGCCCTCAATTTCTTCAACAACTGGATTCTTGTGAATGAGGCCAATGGCTGGCTGCCGGAACGCCACGCATACTGGTTCCAGAGCCAGGAAGGCTGGATCGATCAGGTCGCACCGGACCAGTAAAACAGGTTCGCTGAAACCATGACCCGCCGCACCCCACCACCCGCCGCGCCGCGCCGTCGCCTGACGGCGGTTGACTGGATGCTGTTTCTGCTGGTCGCGGCGGCACTGGGCTATGTGGTGTGGCGGGTCAACGCGGTGCTGGTCTATAACTGGGAATGGCACCGCGTCCTGCGCTTTGTTGTCCGCATTGATGCCGAAACCGGACAATGGGTCGCAAACTTGCTGCTTCAGGGGTTGTTCACCACGATCCGGTTGGCCTTCTGGGGGACAATCCTTGCTGCGATCATAGGCTTGATAATGGGCTATTGGCGCACATGCGATTCACTTGCGCTGCGGATCATCAGCCGCACCTATGTCGAGTTGATCCGCAACATTCCGCCGCTGATCTTCATTTTCATCTTCTACTTCTTTATCGCCAGTCAGGCCTTTCCGGCGCTGGGGTTGAACAATATCAACACATCCAGCCCATGGGTGGATAACGCATTCTTCCGCTTCGCCTTTGGTGACCCGCGCCTGTTCAGCAATTTCCTGACCGGGCTCATCTGTCTTGCGCTGTTCGAAGCTGCCTATATCACTGAAATCGTACGGGCTGGTATCCAGTCGATCAAGAAAGGCCAATGGGAAGCGGGACGTGCAATTGGCCTGTCGCGTTTCAACCTGTTACGGGACATCATCTTTCCTCAGGCAGTCCGCAAGATCTTGCCGCCACTTGCCGGCCAGTTCATCACACTGATCAAGGACAGCGCAATCATCTCGCTGATCTCAGTTCAAGAGCTGACATTTCTGGCCACCGAGGTTGCCGCGAGCACCACCAAGGTCTTTGAAACCTGGATATTGGTTGGCGCGATGTATTTCGTATTGTGCTACTTCTTCGCATTCGTCTTTGCGCGGCTGGAAATCCGCGCAGGACGAAGTCACCACCGCTGAGGGCAAATCATGACCGAAACAAGCGACCGTCCTCTGGTCGAGATCTCTGGCCTGTGCAAATGGTACAATGATTTCTCGGCGCTTTACGATATCAACATGAATGTGGCGCGCGGCGAGAAGGTGGTGATCTGCGGCCCTTCTGGCTCTGGCAAGTCGACCTTGATCCGCTGCATCAACCAGCTTGAGGAACACCAAAAGGGCACGTTGTTCGTCGATGGCAAAGAGGTGCGACCAGGCATGAAGGGGATCGAGCAGATCCGGCGCGACGTCGGTATGGTGTTCCAGAGCTTCAACCTGTTTCCGCATATGACTGTGCTGGACAACCTTGTGCTTGGCCCAGTGCGCAACCGAGGGATGTCACGGACCAAGGCGCGTGAGCTGGCCATGGGCTATCTGGAAAAGGTGCGTATCGCCGAACAGGCGGCAAAATACCCGCCACAGCTTTCGGGCGGACAACAACAGCGTGTTGCCATCGCGCGAGCGCTCTGCATGCAGCCGAAAATCATGTTGTTTGACGAGCCAACCTCGGCGCTGGACCCCGAGATGATCGCAGGGGTGCTTGACGTGATGGAATCACTGGCGCGTGATGGCATGACCATGATCGTTGTCACGCATGAAATGGGCTTTGCGCGCCGGGTTGCCGACCGTGTGGTATTCATGGACGAGGGCGAAATCGTCGAAGTGGCCACGCCGGAAGAGTTTTTCACGACGCCCAAGACGGACCGTGCCGCGCAATTCCTCAGCCAGTTGCTCGCGCACTAGGCCCGAGGCTCAGACGGCCAGAGGGTGCGAGGCCGATCTCGGTTTCAGGGTTCGCGAAGAGCGCGGCCAGACCGGGATAGCGCGCCAGCAGTTCTGCCCCGCCTGCGACATGTTCGGGGTGAAGGCAGCCGTTTTCCCAGACCGCAACGCCATCAAGCGAGATTGTCGGATCAATCACATTAAGCGAAATCTCACCCGGCACAACCGAGCCGCAGGTGTGAAAGTGCAGCACACGCGGATTGCCAAAGGCCCCACTGCCCCAGCGTTCGACATTCGCGCCTGCCTGCATGCGATAGGCGCAGCCGGGGTGCATGCCTGCGTGCCACGAATGCACGACCCGGGGCTCAATTTCCAGAAGCGCCCCGACATGATCGTAATGCGCGCGCGCCGCGTCAGCGTCTCTTCCCGCAAAGCCGGTGATGTGCGTTCCGTCAAAACGAATTCTAAGGACATCGGCAAGCGGCACGTCATAAGGCGCGTAGCGGCTCTTGCCCGTACCGGTGAGGAAACCTGCAATAGCGATTGTGCCGCGATAGCCTGCCGCCGGCACCGGAGAGAAAACTGAAAGTGGAAAGCGCCGGACACTGACCTCGCCACCCGTTTCGGGAAAGCGCGCGCCGGGGCCTTCGAAATCGGTGCCGAGCGGGCAGGTGACGCGGATATGCCGAGCGCGCGCAAGGGCATCATTGAGACAGGACAGAAGCTCGACGAACGCGGCATGATCAGCGCGTCCGAAATGCGAGGCCAGCATCCCGCGGTCCAGCGCATAGCACATGACGGGCGCGGCTTGTGCAAGGATCGGGTGAAAGCGCAACTGATCGCCGCGCCGGGTAAGGAACAGGGCGCAATCGGCAGCGGCGATGGCCTGCATGTCGGCATCAGCGGGCGGCGAGGCTTTCGGGCAATGGGGTAGCACATGCTCTTCCACCCTTAACCCGATAGACTGGCCCACTGCGCAAATGGCCTCGGCAAGGCCGGGATCATAGTGCGGCGCGCCGGGCGGTTCGGTCAGGATCAGCAAGGTCTGACCCTGCTTCATCAAGGCACAGCTGCACAGCATGTTCAGAATTCCCGCACGCAGATCGGCAGGGATGACACGGGGAGTAGAAATGCTGGCCATGCGGCACCTCTCGACACAATAACCGAACTCTACCCGGACCGGTTCATCGGCGCCATTGCACTCTCATAATAGAGCATGTTAGTTTTCTTAATATGGTGAACCTCCTTCCCTATACGGCGCTGCGTGCGTTCGAGGCTGTCGCGCGTTTGCGCGGCTTCGGGCGCGCGGCGGAAGAGCTGGGCGTCACGCAAAGCGCTGTCAGTCAGCATGTAAAATCGCTGGAAGAGTGGCTTGGGCAGCGGTTGCTGGTGCGCGGCGGCGGGCGCGTGTCCCCAACGGCCGAAGGGTCGCGGCTGGCCGGGGCGGTGAAGCAGGGGTTCGGTCTTGTGACGACTGTCTGCACAGAGTTGCGCGCTGCCAAGGGTGCGCCCCTGTCGCTTAATATCTCGTGCCTTCCGGGCTTCGCGCATGTGTGGCTGATTCCCAGACTGATCGGGTTCGATCAGCTTCACCCCGATATTCCCGTCTCGATTACCAGTACGGCCGCGCTTGCAAACTTCACCGATGACGAGACCGACCTCGCGATCCGTTACGGTCTGGGGGGATATGCGGGATTGCATGTCGAGAAGCTGATGTCGGAAACCCTGTTTCCCGTCTGTGCGCCGTCCCTGCTTGCACAGGGGCCACCACTGAGGTCCGCAGAGGATCTGGTGCGGCACACGCTGCTTGTGGATGATGTCATTGATCTTGGAGGCAATCCGCCAACCTGGGAGTTCTGGGCGCGCGAGACCGGACAGAGCCTGCCGACGCCTGCGCGGATGCGGCGCTTCGGCCAGTCGAACATGGTCGTTCAGGCGGCCGAGCGGGGTCTTGGCGTTGCACTTGGCCGTTCGCCACTGGTCGCCGATTCGCTGGCGCGCGGAACGCTCGTGAAGCCCTTTGCGGGCGAAACCGTGTCGCAATTCGCCTATTGGATCGTCTGCCCCCCCGAGGCGCTCAAGATCCCGCGCATTCGCGACTTTCGCGACTGGCTTTTGGCCGAAGCGCAGGACTCGGCCTGATCACCGCATCTCGGCTGCGATCTGGCGCTCGACCTTCTTGCGAAAGCGCATTGCTGCAGCGTCGATCCCGAGGTTGATACAGGGGCTGCGCGCATGTTTCATTCCGGCATGAACGCCTTCGAGGACATCCTTGTCCTCGTTGAAGGCCATTGTCGCACCGGCAAACATCGAGGCGGACATCTCGGCGTCATCTGGTCGCTGGTTGCGATGCTGAAACCAGAAATACAGCGAATGATCAGCATCGACCGGGGTCATGAAATTATAGGAGTAATTCACGAAGGCCGTTTCGGGCAGATCGCTATCGGATCCGCCAGTTCCGGCGGGTGCATAGATGGACTTGTTGATCGCCGTGGATGGCAGACGGCATTCGTAATGCTGTTTGCGGTCGCAGGGCCCGTCAAAGGCAAGGAATGGTGCGTAATAGGGCGGCGCAGGTCGATCCCGTATCCAGCGCCAGACGATGACACGCTCCTCCTCTTCTGTGAGCTCCAGCGCGACATTGTCGGTTCCCCCACCAGCAAAGGAACTCAGATGAACCCAAGCCACATGCGATGGGTCCAGAAGGTTGTCGGTGATCCACAGATAATGGCAGGCAATATCCAGTGCGCCGCATTCGGTAAGTCCCCAAGCCGGATTGTCATATTCGGGGATGTCGATCAGGGGCGTGGTCGCGGCAAGTTCCGGCGCGCCCATCCAGATCCAGACAAAACCATAGCGTTCCTGTATCGGATAACTTGTGACCTGAGCCCTTCGGGGTATCGCGCCTTCCTGCGTCGGTGCGGCAACGCAGCGCCCCCCGCCATCGAAGGTCAGTCCATGATAGCCGCATACGACAGTGTCGCCCTGCAATGTGCCCTTTGACAGCGGCAGCTTGCGGTGTGGGCAGGCATCCTCCAGAGCGGCAACAGTCCCGTCACTGGGCCGGAAAAGGACGTTCTTGTCTTCCGGAGTTACGCGCGGGCGGGGCGTATGGCTGATATCTTGCGACCGGGCGCAGACATACCAGGTATTTCGGATGTAACCCTCGCCGTTCATCAGAGCCTCCTTGCGTGATGCGCTTGCGCTATACATTAGCTCATGCTTAAGCTTGACTAAAGTAATTTCTAT
>SKWJ01000334.1 GCA_007128995.1 Paracoccaceae bacterium | reverse complement strand
TGGGTGCGCCATTAAATCACCGAGCGCCCGCACCGTCGACGGGGTATCGGGCACAATGTGCTGCAAGTCGATTTCCGTCCGGCCCGTGATGGCCCGATCCGCCGCAACCGCCAACTTTGCGGCATTGTCACATCCTATACCCGCGATGCGGCGTGAGTGCCCTCTATCCGAGCAAAAAGATCAGAATGAAAGACAGCGCCAAATTCATCTTTTCGGGCTCCACCAGGGCTTTAAAATGCCTTTATGTCAATGTGTTGGGCCTTGCGTACATTTTGGCACCCCTCTCAGGGAGGGCCAAAAGCGGGGACTGCTGGTGGCATCACGGGACCGCGGCAGGTGAAATGACAGAACCTTAACGATCCGTTTGGTCCGCGCAATTTCGCCAATGTGTGCCACCGCGCTACATCACAATATCCTGCCGAGATTGTGGCGCGCAAACACCATCGCGCCGCTTGATGTCTGCGTCACGTATTCGACATGTGGCGTCTGAATGCCAGTTTACCGCCCGTTTTTCATGGCTGGAGTATCTCGACCCAGTATATTCCATCCATGCACTTCAGCACGTCCGGCTGACCAAAGCCGCAGGTACCTGGGTCAACGGGAAAGCAAGCAATATCTGGCGTGTCCTCCGGCGCGCGCGCGCGATCGGAATCCACGCCACTGACAACCAAGAACTTGCCATTTGGGCTGATGTGGAAGCACCTCACACCCGTTGGGCAAGGGATGGACTGGCGATCGGACAGTCGACCCGTCGTCTGGTCTATGCGCCAGCTGATCAACGCGGCGTGTGTCCGTTCGGTGACGAACAAGTGTTTCCCGTCGGGCGCGACATGGATCTGCGCCCCCCGCGCGCGGCCCTGAAAGCCATCGGGCATCAGGCTGTCAACTGCCAGTTGCTGCAATGCGCCACTGTCAGGGTCGAGAGAACAGGTCACGACCTTGCCATCATGCTGCGTAACAAGCCATGCGCGGTCCAACACAGGGTGATGCGCCATGTGTCTTGGGCCGCTGCCCTCTGGTAATGTCAGCATTTGCTGCGACGCCGGGCGCAATGTCCCGCTGACCGCGTCGAATGTGAACTGATGAATGTCATCGGTTCCCATGCAGGGCACATAGCAATGCCTGTTGGTTCGGTCCGTCAGGATATGATGGGGTCGTGCCAGATTCTCGATGATCTGCGCGGGTGCTGCTTCGGGTAAACCGTCAGGAGCGATGCGCGTGACACTGATCCGCCCCGAGGGCTCTGATGCGCCAAGCAGCCAGCCACCGCTTCGGTCTGTCGACATGTGAACGGTATAGGCCGGGGCTGGCCTTGTCGCCCGATGTGTCAGCGCGCCGCTTTCCGGGTCTATGGCCAGTGTGGCATAGTGCGGTGCGGAGTCCTTTGCAGACCCTTCCAGGATCGCGACATGCAGGTTCCGGCCACCAGATGCGATGGTCATCGCAAGGGCCTGTCCGCCAAGGCGCAGGTCTTGTGCTATCTTCATCTCGCCCGCCCGAGCATTTGCTTCGACGCGCATGATGCTGCCTGTAAGGTAAGACGTCAAAAATATCTGGAACTTGTCTGCCATCTGGGGCGCCTATGGCCTATTTGTTTGAAACGCGCGGATCGAGGACGGTATAGAGGATATCTGCCAGCAGGTTCAGCAGTACGAAGATGACTGCGACCATGCTTAACCCTGCCGCGATCACCGGAATATCCAGAAGTCGGATCGAATCCATCAGCAGCCGACCCATTCCAGGCCAGGCGAAGACGCTTTCGATCACCATGGAGCCCGCAAGAATCCAGCCAAACTGAAGCGCAAGAAGCGTGACATAGGGGATAAGCGCATTGCGCACGGCATGGACAATCACCACGCGACGTTCTGACAGGCCCTTGGCCCGGGCCGTGCGGATATAGTCTTCCGAGATCACTTCCAGAACCGAAGAGCGCATGATCCTTGTCAGATAGGCCAGCGGCATCAGGGCCAGAATGACCACTGGCATCACCATATGTGACAACCGCGTCAGCAGGTCGCTTCCCGGTGGCGCGCGGCCAGAGGACGGAAGCCAGCCAAGGTGACTGGCAAAAAAGAAGATGGCCATAAGACCTATCCAAAAGCTTGGTGCGGCCTGCCCGACCAGTGCGCCCGTGCGCGCCAGATAATCAGCGAGCGAATTGCGGCGCACTGCACTAAGCACGCCCACAGGCACGGAAACGACCACAGCTAGGATGATCGCGGGAATAGCCAGCTCTGCCGAGTAGCCCAGCCGCTCAAGAAGGATCGGCATGACGGGCGCTCGCTGGCGATAGGACTGCCCAAGATCGCCTTGCAACACACCGCCCATGAATTCGAGATACTGAACATAGACTGGCCGGTCGAACCCCAGTTGTCTGCGATATTCTGCAACCACTTCGGCCGGGGCATCGGCGCCGACATACATCAGCACAGGATCGCCAATGACATAGGCAAGCAGAAAGGCGAGCGTCAACGCGAAGAAAATGACGACCAGCCCGTAAAGCAACCGTTGAACGATGTAGGCCATCTTGGCCTCCGTGTAGTGTGCAGGTGCAAGGGCGGGGAACATGCCCCGCCCCTGAATTTCAGTTACTCGGTTTTGATGTAGATGGACGCCCAGTCAGCTTGTGAAAAAGCCGGGTGCGGACGATAGCCACCCACACGGTCGCTGACACCCACGACCTGAGGTTGACGGAACAGGGGCGCCCAGGGCGGATCGAAATAAGCAATCTCCTGCATTCGGTAGTTCAAGCGCTGGCGCTCGTCTTCATCCATCTCGACCAGAAGTTGAGAGTAGAGCTCCTCGAACTCTTCATGCAGCCAATGGGTCGAATTGGTCTGCCGCTGATCAGAAATCGAATACAGGTCCGTCAGCGGTGTGTTTTCCGGTGCCGCCCATGAAAAGGAATGAACGCCCAGCGTCCGGTTTGCCCAGCGTTCCCGCACAACGGTCCAGTCCAGCAGGCGGACCTCGCCCACATCCACCCCGACTTGCCGCCAGTACTCTGCAACGATTTCAGACCACGTGAATGCGTCCGGAACCATCACGTCGATCACGTCGATCGAAAACCCGTCAGCGTAGCCCGCTTCTGCCAGCATTTGCCGGGCCAGATCCGGGTCGTATGCGTACGGCGTCAGGTCAGGGTTTTCAAACGGCGGATTGACTGTCGTCAATGAAATCAGGTCATGCTGTCCGAAGGCCAGGGCATCAACCAACCCCTCACGATCGATCGCGTGGTTAAGCGCAAGGCGCACCCGCGGATCTGCCATTTCAGGATGTTTGCTCTGGTTGAAGGCCATCATTGCCTTGTTGGTGCTTTGCGCGATGATCACCGAGACACCATCGGCTGCATCCACCGTTTCGGCCAGATCAGGCGAGATCCGCACGATATCGATTGATCCGTCGATGAGTTCCGACACCGCAGTGGATAGCTCCGGAATGAAGCGGATGACGATTTCCTCGATATTCGATTCTGGGGTCCAGCCCCAGTAATCGTCATGCCGCGCCAAGATAATCCGATCATCCGGGCGATATTCGACAAGCCGGTAGGGACCCGTGCCCATCGGGCTGAAGCGCGCCTCGTCGGCAGTCAGGCCCTCATAGTGATCCGGATCGAGTATGAACGCTCCGTTGCGTGTGAGATTCGCGGGCAGGATCGGCACCGGCTCGGACGTCACGATATCGACTGTATAATCATCGATGATTTCTACTGCAGTGATCGGAATGCCCTTGAACTTGTCGCTGGTCTGGAAGTCAGGGTCCATTACCCGCATGATGCTGAACTGCACCGCACGCGCGTTGAACGGATTGCCGTTGTGAAACGTCACACCCTCGCGCAGCTTGAAGCGCCACCGCAGCGGGTCGATGACTTCCCAGCTTGTCGCCAGATTGGGCCGTAGCCCGCTTTCGCCGGTGCGCGCATCGAAGTCGAAGATCAACGGTTCGAACATCGCCTTGGAAAGTTGGTGCTCGGAAAAATTGATCCCCATGACCGGATCGCCAAGCACGTTGATCGAATCTGCCATTACATATGTCAGCCGCATCTCCGTGTCAGCGCTGGCAATCCCTGCAGCCGATACGCTGCCCAGCAAGGTACTGAGCAACAGCGCCTTTGAATTGAATAGTTTCATTTCTTCTCCTCCCATGGTTCACACCTGATGGTGTCACTTCGCCCGGAGTCGCGCTCCTCACGCGACCTAGCAGCATTCTCATTCGATTTTCACGTCCAGATAGTCCCTGAACCAATCCCCCAGCATGTTGAATGCCAGGATCGTCACTGTGATGGCCATGCCGGGAAAGAAGGCGAACCACCAGTTGCGCAGCAACACATTACGCGCCTCGGCCAGCATGTTGCCCCATGTGGGAATGGCGGGGGGTATCCCCAGCCCGAAGAACCCCAGTGCAGCCTCGTAGAAAATGGCCAGTGCAAGAGTGAAGCTTGCGACAAT
The DNA here is from genome assembly GCA_007128995.1 of Paracoccaceae bacterium. Lineage (GTDB taxonomy): Bacteria > Pseudomonadota > Alphaproteobacteria > Rhodobacterales > Rhodobacteraceae > Roseinatronobacter. The sequence goes on along the minus strand of SKWJ01000334.1, from coordinate 1,410 downwards.
CAACAAGGAGGCTACGACATTGGGGAGGACATGGGTAAAGATGATGCGAAGATGGCTTGCCCCCAGAACGCTCGCGGCCTGCACATATTCCATGCCACGCACCTTGATCACTTCTGCCCGGACGATGCGCGCGAACATCGCCCATTGCGTCAATGCGACGACGAAGATCAGTTCCTTTACGCCCGATCCAAGCAAAGACATCACGATCAGCCCGATCAACAGGCTAGGGAATGCCAGTTGCAGGTCAGCGAGTCGCATGACCAAGATATCGACGAAACCGCCCAGGTAGCCAGTCAGGAGCCCCAGAAGAACACCGATTACACCGCTGAGGATGACTGACGAGACAGCCACGACAAGTGTCATCTGCGAGGCATAAATCAAGCGGCTGAGAATATCGCGGCCCAGACTGTCCGTGCCGAGCGGGAAAGTCGGGTTGGATCTTTGCTCGGTCCAGACAGGCCAGAGCATCCGGTCCGTCAGATGCATCTGCCCCGGTGGATGTGGTGCAATCAGCGGTGCAAAGACCGCGACAATCACCAGCGTCACGACAAGGAGCGCCGCCAGCGTCGCGACGCGCGACGCAAGAAGCGACTTGTACGCAACATAGAACGTACCGCGTGGTTTCACTGCGATTTGGTGAAGGTCATCGTCATAGGTGCCTGGCTCAGCCTGTGGAAGTTGTGTCAACATTGTATCACCCCTGTCCTTGTTCACTGATCCAGCAGGCAGGCACTTGCCCGTCCATCATCCATGGTGCGTAGACGCGGCACTTCTTGCGCGCATCGGGCTATTGCTTTCGGGCAGCGGGTGCGGAAGACGCAGCCAGATGGCGGATTTATCGGGCTGGGAATGTCGCCCTTTAGCAGCGTGCGATTGCCCATGGTGCGGCGGGCGGGGTCCGCCGTGGGCATCGCTTCCAGCAGGGATTGCGTGTAGGGATGCGTCGGATTTGCATAGATCACATCTGGCGGGCCCATCTCCATGACCTTGCCCAGATAGAGAACGACGACAAAATCCGCGAGGTGATGCACGACGCCCAGATCATGCGAGACCATAAGCATCGCCAAGCCGAATTCCTGCTGCAAGTCCTGTAACAGGTTAAGAACTTGCGCCTGTACCGAGACATCCAGCGCCGAGACGGGTTCATCTGCGATGATCAACGAGGGCTCTACGGCGAGGCAGCGCGCGATGCTGATGCGCTGGCGCTGGCCGCCTGAGAATTCGTGCGGGTAACGATTCGCATGTTCCGGTGAAAGTCCGACCTTACGCAAGAGATCGGCCACGCGCGCCGACTTATCCACACCGGACGACAGGCAATGAACAGTCAACCCTTCCCCGATAACGGACCCTACTGTCATCCGCGGGTTCAGACTGCCGAAAGGATCCTGAAAGATCATCTGGATCCGCTTC
>SKWJ01000102.1 GCA_007128995.1 Paracoccaceae bacterium | reverse complement strand
CCCAGTCCGAGCTGGTACAGGCCGGAAAGCTGGCCGCACTTGGCCAGATGTCCGCCGCACTCAGCCATGAATTCAACCAGCCCCTCGGGGCGGCGCGCAACTATGCTGAAAACGCGCAAGTGCTGATCGACCGCGACCGGATGCAGGACGCGCGCAGCAATATTGACCGGATCATCGGGATGATCGACCGGATGACCCGGATCAGCCGTCATCTGCGCAATTTCGCACGCAAGCCCAACCAGCAACTGCGCCCGGTATGCCTGTCCGAAACTGTTCTGGCCGCGCAGGAACTTCTTGGCTGGCGACTGACAAAGTCAGACGTCACATTGCAGGTGGATATGGGGACAGTTGCGCCAAGTGTGACGGCAGGTGCAGTAAGATTGCAGCAAGTCATGGTCAACCTGATCAGCAATGCGATCGACGCAGTCGAGGGCGGGGATGACAGGCTGCTGACGCTGAGCGCCGAAAACGATGGCGCGACAGTCCGTATCCTTCTGCGCGACCGCGGGCCCGGCGTGCCCGAAGGGTTGCGGGACCGGATTTTCGATCCGTTCTTCACCACCAAGGAAGTCGGCAAGGGGCTGGGCCTTGGGCTTTCGATTTCCTACAATATCGTGCGTGATTTCGGCGGCAGCCTCTCGATGTGCAACCACCCGGACGGCGGTGCGGAATTCAGCATCGTGCTGCACGCCGCCCCCCAAGCGGCGCAGGCGGCTGAATGAGCGTATCTCAGCAGGTACTTCTGGTCGATGACGATGCAGATCTGCGCGCCTCGACCGAGCAGGCCCTTGATCTGGCAGGCCTGTCCGTCACCGGGCTGTCCGATGCCGCAGAGGCGCTCGGCCATATCACAGGCGGGTTTGGCGGGATCGTGATTACCGATATCCGCATGCCCGGAATGGATGGCATGACGCTGATGACGCGTATCCATGAAATCGACAGTGATATTCCGGTCATCCTGATAACCGGGCATGGCGATGTCCCGCTGGCGGTGCGCGCCATGCGCGAAGGCGCGCATGACTTCATCGAAAAACCCTTCTCGGCGGCGCAGCTTGCCACGATTGCGGCGCGGGCGCTGGACTACCGGCGGCTGGTTCTGGACAACCGACGTTTGCGCGCAGTGGCGGGGCAGGCAGATGATATCGAGGCGCGGCTGGTCGGCAGGTCCAACGGGATGATCGCGCTGCGCCGCAAGGTCCGGACAATTGGCCCCTCGGATGCCGATGTTCTGATCATCGGCGATACCGGAACCGGCAAGGAAGTGGTCGCCCGCGCGCTTCATGATCTCTCGGTCCGCGCCAGGCGACCTTTCATTGCGATAACCTGTTCTGCGCTGCCAGAAACCCTGATCGAGTCAGAATTGTTCGGCCACGAAGCAGGCGCCTTTCCGGGCGCGATCCGGGCGCGGATGGGGAAGTTCGAACACGCGCGGGGTGGCACGATCCTTCTTGATGACATCGGCGCGATGCCCGTGGATGTGCAGGGAAAACTGCTGCGCGTGCTGCAGGACAGGGTGATCACGCCGCTGGGGTCGAATGTCGCTCAGGATCTGGATGTTCGCTTCATCGCTACCAGCCGTGTCGCATTGGAGCGCGAAGTGGATGCAGGCCGTATTCGCGCTGATCTTCTCTATCGGCTCAATGCGGTCAGCCTGCGGGTTCCATCGCTGTCAGAACGGGTAGAGGATATCCCGCTGCTGTTTGACCAACTCCTCTCGGAAGCCTGTGCGCGCCACAGGCTGCCTGCACGGCGGGCAAGTCCCGCCTTTCTGGCCGAGCTTGCCCGTGCGGACTGGCCGGGAAATGTGCGCGAGTTGCGCAATGCAGCAGAGCGATTTGCACTTGGGCTCGTGTCAGACAAACCAGAAAACCCCGGTCAGGGCAGTGCCATTCCGCGTCTGGCCGATCAGATCGCCGCGCATGAACGCAAAATCCTGATTGATGCGCTGATCCGGCACAAAGGCGCATTGAAACCCGTCTATGAACAACTCGGGCTTTCCCGGAAAGCGCTTTACGACAAGTTGCTGCGCCATGGGATCGACAAGACGCATTTTCAGGTCGATGATGATGCTGGCGGCTAGGGTGGTTGCCGATCAGGTTGCAGCAATGCGAGAGCGTAGCGCCGGGCCGCGGGGCGGCGATGAAACGTGAAAACTATGTCGCTTTATGCTGGCCAAACCCTCGTATGGTTTAAGCTCTGCATATCTGGCAACCAGATCGCCGTGCCGGGGGGGCGGCCCGGCGATGCGCGGCGGGCTGGCGCCCTTGGTCCCGCGCTATGGCGTTTTGCTGCCGCAACCTGACCTGTGAGCACTCCAGAGTGCCTTTCGATTTGTGCAAGGCCGGGATCAGGGGCGTCAGCCCAGCCTGCAGGGCAGCCCACGCCGCACATCGCGACTGACCCAAATGCAAAGCCTTGAACAAGGCGTCATACTCTGGCGCTCAACCCTCTGGCTGCATCAGGGACCGGGCAACGCAAGCGTCCACACCATCGGCCAGCAAGGCGCGGTGCCATGCGCCGAACGCTTGCGCAAAGCGCGGCGCATCTTTCAGATCCCCATAGATATGGACCTGTTCCAGCCATGCTTCCGAGCAGGACAGCGCCGCTTGCGCCGCCTGTGTCAATTCCGGCCAGAGCGGATCATTTGGCGCGATATCGCCGCCATCAACGCGCCGCCCTGCGCAATAGAGCGCCCAGAGCGCTGATACCAATGCAAGCCCGTCCACAGGTGTCCCGCGCGCCAGCCCGTCGCGGATGGATGGCAGGATGAATCCCGCATGACGGCTGGAGCCATCAAAGGCCACGCGGCGGGTCGTATCGAGGATCTCGGGATTGGCAAAGCGGCGCTCTATCAGATCAACATAGTCGGCAACACTTGTTCCCGGAACAGGCGCGACATGCGGGGCAATCTCGGTCTGGCAGATCCTGCGGAACATCTTGCGGATCGGCGCATGGGCCATGGTCGCGGAGATTGTCTCAAGCCCCAGCAGCGCCCCGGCCCCACAGATCACCTGATGGCCACCATTCAGCACCCGGATCTTCATCACCTCGTATCGATGCACATCCGGCGTGAAGACAGCACCTGCAAGGTCCCAGTCCGGCCGTCCGCAACAAAAATCATCTTCCATGACCCATTGGCGAAATGTCTCATGTGTGACCGGGGCTGCATCGCGGATGCCGAAATCCTGCGCAAGCGCCAACTCGCGCGCACCGGTCGCGGGCACGATACAGTCCACCATGCTGTCCGGAAAGCTGCATTCCGCGTCGATCCAGTCCGCCAGCCCCGGATCTGACAAGCGGGCAAGGCCCACCACGGTCTGACGCAGAATGGCGCCATTCCCTTGCAGATTGTCGCAACACAGGCCTGTCACCGGCCCTGTCCCCTGCACCCGGCGTTGCCGCAAGGCCGCGACCAACGCGCCAAACGCAGTGCGCGGTGTGTCGGGATGCGCGGCGTCAAACCGTATATCCGGGTGGTCCGTGTCCAGCGCACCTGTTGCCGGATCACGGAAATATCCACCCTCTGTCACGGTCAGCGATACAATCCGGATATCAGGCTGCGTCATTTGCGCAATCAGGGCCGCATTATTGTCCTGAACTGGCACAAAATCCAGCATCGCGCCTGTGACTTCCGCCGATTTTCCGGCCGGGTCAAGCGCGATCAGCGTTGTCAGGCAGTCCTGAGCCAGCAATTTCCGGCGCATCTCACCATCACCCGGACGGACACCTGCCCCGACAATGCCCCAATCCAGTGCCCTGCCATCCTGCATAAGTTGATGTGTATACCACGCCTGATGCGCACGATGAAAATTGCCAAGTCCGATATGCACAATGCCCGGTGACATGGCGCTGCGCGCATAGCGCGGCCGCGCGACATTCGGTGCAAGCCGTTCAAGATGGCGCAATTCAAGCGGAATCAGCTCATCCATTGGCCGCCATCCACATTATAGGTCTGCGCGACAATGTAATCCGCCTCGGACGAGGCAAGAAACACGGCCATGCCCGTCAGATCCTGCGCCACACCCATACGGCCAAAAGGGACAGCCGCGCCGACTTCGCGCTTCTTCTGACCGGGGGCCTTGTTCTCGTATTTCGCGAAAAAGGCATCAACCCCGTCCCAGTGCTCGCCATCCACCACACCGGGGGCAATTGCATTCACATTGATCCCGTGCTGGATCAGGTTCAGGCCGGCCGATTGCGTCAGGCTGATGATCGCAGCTTTCGAGGCGCAATAGACTGCCACAAGCGCTTCACCCCGCCGTCCGGCTTGCGAGGCCATGTTGATGATCTTGCCACCACCGCCCCGCTCGATCATATGCCGCGCCACAGCCTGCATCGTAAACAGCGCGCCTGCGACATTGATCTCGAAGCAGCGGTCATAGTCGTGGCGGGTGATCTCGGCGATGGGGGCGGCGGTGAAGATGGCGGCATTGTTGATCAGGATATCGATCTGGCCAAACTGTGTCAGCGTTGCGCAAACAGCACCATCAATGCTGTCTTGCCGGGTCACATCCATTTCGACGGCAAAGGCGTCGGGGCCCAGCCGCGTGGCCTCGGTCCGGGCGCGGGCAATATCGATATCGGCAAGGGCGACACGCGCCCCTTCGCGAAGATAGGCCTCGGCAAAGGCCAGCCCGATCCCCCGTGCAGCCCCGGTAATCAGGGCGGTTTTTCCGTCCAGCCGTTTCATGCGATGCGCAGCCCCTGTCTGTCAAAGCGATGGATCATGTCGTCGCGCGGGGTCATGTGGATACGGTCACCATGCTTGAAACCAACTTCTCCATCCGCACGCACGGTGATGCTGTCGGCCAGACCAGTCTGATGGACATGGAAAAACGTGTCCGATCCCAGATGTTCCGAAACCCCGACGACACCCGACCAAAGACCTTCATCAGCGGAAATGGTAAGATGCTCAGGCCGGATTCCGATGGTTGTCGCATCGTGCTTTGCGGCCTCCGGCCCATCGATCAGGTTCATTTTGGGAGAGCCGATAAACCCCGCGACGAACAGGTTGCGCGGGGCGCGATACAGCTCCAGAGGGCTGCCGACCTGTTCGATATGGCCTGCGCGCAAGACCACGATCTTGTCAGCCATGGTCATCGCCTCGACCTGATCATGGGTGACATAGATCATCGTCGTCTTCAGCCGGTTGTGAAGTTCCGAAATCTCCAGCCGCATGCCCACACGCAGCGCCGCATCAAGGTTCGAGAGCGGCTCGTCAAACAGAAACGCCGCCGGTTCGCGCACGATCGCGCGGCCGATGGCCACGCGCTGGCGCTGTCCGCCTGACAACTGACCCGGACGCCGGTCCAGATAATCGGTCAGGTTCAGCACGGCGGCCGCCTGCTCGACCCTGCGGTTCTGTTCAGCCTTGTCGAGGCCCGCCATACGCAGCGGGAAAGCGATATTCTTGCGCACTGTCATATGCGGATAAAGTGCATAGGACTGAAACACCATCGCAAGTCCGCGTTTGGCCGGGGGGATGGTGGCGCTGGGGTTCCCGTCGATGCGAATTTCGCCAGATGTCACATCTTCCAGCCCCGCGATCAGGCGCAGAAGCGTGGATTTGCCGCAGCCCGAAGGACCGACAAAGACCGCAAATTCGCCATCTTCAATGGTCAGGTCAAGCGGGGGAATGACTGTGACCTCGCCAAAGCTTTTGGTTACCTGTTCCAGAACAATCTGTCCCATGTCGAATTTCCTTTGTTTCCCCTACCGCTTCGCTGCTTGAGGGGTATCCTTATTTCACCGCGCCGAAGGTCAGACCACGCACAAGTTGCTTCTGGCTGAACCAGCCAAGGATCAGGATCGGTGCGATCGCCATGGTCGAGGCCGCCGACAGTTTGGCATAGAACAAGCCT
>SKWJ01000268.1 GCA_007128995.1 Paracoccaceae bacterium | reverse complement strand
TTCTTGACGCCCGCAACCGTGGAAAGGGACTTTCGATATGAACCGGATGACCGAGTTGCAGCCAGCGGCAGTGCACCTGTCGGGGCTGGTGAAGCGCTTTGGCAATGGCGCGCCTGCGGTCGATGACGTGAACCTTCAGATCGCGCCGGGCGAACTGGTCACGTTGCTTGGTCCGTCCGGCTGCGGCAAGACGACGACCTTGCGCATGATTGCCGGACTGGAAGATCCGACCGAAGGAACCATCACCATCGGCGCGGACGAAGTCACGCATCTGCCTGCGGAAAAGCGCGACGTGACAATGGTGTTCCAATCCTACGCGCTGTTTCCCCATATGAATGTCCGCGCGAATGTGGGGTATGGGCTGAAAGTTGCGCGCCGTCCGCGTGCCGAGGTGACAGCGCGGGTGGATGAGGCCCTTGCGCTGGTCGGTCTGCAGCCCTATGCCGACAGGCCTGTCGACGCGCTCTCGGGCGGACAGCAGCAACGCGTGGCGCTGGCCCGCGCACTGGTCATGAAGCCGCGCGTCGTTCTATTCGACGAGCCGCTGTCAAACCTGGATGCGAAGCTGCGCCATCATGTCCGGGCAGAGATACGCGCCTTGCAACAACGGCTGGGGCTGACTGCGGTCTATGTCACGCATGATCAGGAAGAAGCGCTGGCGATCTCGGACCGGGTTGTGGTCATGAATTCAGGCCGGATCGAACAGCAAGGCAGCCCGCGCGACCTTTATGCCCGCCCGTCATCGCATTTCGTGGCTGACTTCATCGGCTCTGCCAATATCCTGCCGGGTCAGTATGATGGCAGGGTGATTCAGCTTGGCACCGCGCGTATCCCCCATGTTCAGGACATGGCGCAGGGTCCTGTCGGTGTCATGGTCCGTCCCGAGGCCGTGCATCTTGCCACCAGCACTACAACTGGGCAGGGATTGCCTGCGCATGTTGTGTCGGTGTCCTTTCTGGGTCCGGTGAATCAGGTAGTGTTCGAGACGGCAGTTGGCGTTGTGACCACGAATATCGATGACGACGCGGTGTCCGGGCTGCACCCGAATGCGGCGGTGATGCTAGGGTTTGCAGCCCGCGGTCTGCATCTGCTACCATCCCCAAAGAACTGACACTGCCCTTCATACCAGATCAAGGAACCAAGAATGTCCGCCAAGACAGTCCATTTCATCCGCCATGCCCAATCAGCCCACAATGCCCGTGTGCAAGAGGTCCCGGACGAGGATATGGCACGCAATGACCCGGCCTTGCGCGACGCGCCACTGAGCAGCCTTGGTCAGAACCAGGCTGCTGCGTTGCAAAGCGAGATCGCGGGCTTGCGCGAGATCGAACTGGTGGTGACCTCGCCGCTGACCCGGGCAATCCAGACGACACTCGCGGCCTTTGACGGGCACCCGGCGCCGCGGCTGGTCGAAGCACTTCACCGCGAGCATCAGGACAGCTTTTGCGACATTGGCCGCCCGCCCGCGGCGCTTGCGCTCGATTTCACATCATTGCGCTTTGATCATCTGGAAAATCCATGGTGGCAGGAAGACCCGGAACACGGCGGCCCTTTCCTGCGCGAGTCGCTGTCGTCGCTGGAGCGTCGGGTCGCGGCCTTCGCAGACTGGCTAAGTGCGCGGCCCGAGCAGACCGTCGCTGTCGTGGGGCATGGAACCTTCCTGCGGACCCTGACCGGTCACCCGTTTGACAATGCGCAGCGCGTCATGATGCGCTTCTGATCAGGGATGTGACGACACGTTGCGCCCGTCCGGGGGCGCAGGTGCCGATCTTCTGCTGTCCGAGGGGGCGCTGACAGCCACTGGCTGTCAGCGGATGCGTCAGCCTGTATCAGTCGGCCATGACCTCTTCGGTCGCGGCGCGAATACGGCGGACATTGGCTTCCATCTCTTCCTGACCGATATAGACCACGGGGAAGAATGTGTTGCCTTCGGTGATATCCTTGAAGGCCTGACTTTCGCTGGCATATTCCGCCGCGGCCATCAGCCGCTCCTTCACATCTTCCGGTGTGCCCGCGGGGACGATGATGGTGCGGTAATCCTCGATCGAGTAGTCATAGCCCAGTTCCATCAATGTGGGCACTTCGGGATAGAAGGGGCTGCGCTCGGCTGACATGAAGGCCGCGACATTCATCTCACCCGTGGGCGTGTATTGTGCATGCGTTCCACCCGAATAGGCGAAATCGACTTCGCGACCCAGCACCAGCGGCGCCATGCCACCCCCGCCACCAGTGGGTACGATGGCCAGATCAAGCCCCTCCTGATCGGCGATCGCGCGGATGATGGCCTCGTCCAGCGGTGTCTGCTGGGCATAGGTCATCGGGTTGTCTCTGCCGTGGGCGATGATCTCGTCAAAGGTGCTGAAGGGCTGCTCTGCCGAGGTGACGATGGCGTTCTGGCCGATCGCGACTGCCGCCAGATACTCGAAATCGTCGATTTCATATTCAACCGGGGTGATGATCGGGGTGAAGGTCAGCGCCGTGGTGCCGCCAAACAGGAAGGTATAGCCATCCGGTTCTGTGTTTTTCAGCCGGGTGAAGGCCACTGCCGAGCCACCACCGGGCTGGTTGACCACGTTGACCGGCTGGCCAAGAAATTCTTCCATCACATTGGCCAGAACACGGCCCTGAATGTCGGTTGAACCGCCCGGCGCGAAGCCGATGACCATGGTCAGCGGGCGCGTCGGCCAGTCAGCGGCATAGGCCATCGGGGCGGTCATCATGGTGGCACCCAGAATGGCTGCGAATGTCTTTTTCACGATACGTTCTCCTTTTAAACTGTCTTCTGGATATCGACAAACCCGCAGTGACTGCCGGTGCCGAAACTTTTGCTGCACCTGCGAAGACGATTCTGGGCAGCAAATCTCTGGATCATGTCGGCACAAACCCCGCTTATTCCGACGTCGGCGCGCCTGCCGCCGCCTTGTCCGTGCGGAAGGTGCGGATGATCAGGGTGATCAGGGCGAGTGCGGTACAGGCGATGAAGATCAGTGCAATCGGTCGGTCCAGCAGGATCGCGACATTGCCGCGCGAGAGGATGATCGACTGGCGCAGGTTCAACTCCAGCATCGGCGTGATGATGAACGCCACAAGAAAGGTGACGAAACTGTAATCGTATTTCTTCATCAGATAGCCCAGCAGCGCAAAGGCCATCAGGATGATCAGGCCGAACGTGCCATAGCCCTGTAACATCATCCCGGCGAGGCAGAAGAAGATCACGATCGGGATCACGACATGCGGCGGCACGCGGGTGATCTGGGCAAAGAACATCAGCCCGAACCATCCCAGCGCCAGCATGATCACCGAGGCGAGGATCATGCCTGCAAAGATTGAATACAGCAGTTCCGGGTTGTCACGCAGCAAAAGCGGGCCAACCGTGATGCCGTGAATGGCAAAGGCCCCGATCAGCAAGGCCGCTGATACATTGCCCGGAATGCCCAGACCGAAAAGCGGGATAAGCGCCGCCGGGATCACGGCGTTATCGGCCGATTCCGAGGCCGCAATGCCCTTGGGGTTACCCTTGCCGAAGGTTTCAGGGTCTTTTGCGGCCTTCTGGGCCATCCCATAGGACATGAACGATCCGACAGAGGGCCCCAATCCCGGCAACGCACCCACAAATGTTCCCACCCCCGTGCCGCGCAGGATCGTGGGCAGGATATTCCTGAAAATCGGCCAGGTTATCCGGTCAGTGCTGTCTTTCTTCAGCGCGACCGACATATTCGCGCGGTCGTATCTCAGCTTCTCGGATTGCACGAACATCTCGGACAAGGCCAGTGTGCCGATGGCGACCGCGATCAAGGGCATGCCATCCATCAACTCTGTATAGCCGAAGGTCAGGCGTGGCAGTCCGGTCTGGTTGTCAAGACCGATCGTGCCAAGGAATATCCCCAGTCCACCAGCCGCAAGCCCCTTGAAGATATTGCCCCCCGACAGGCCTGCAATGAAGACCAGCGCGAAGGCAAGGATGGCGGCCATCTCATAGGGGCCGAACAGCAGCGCCACACGGGCAAACGGGATGGCCACGAAGATCAGGATGATCGTGGCCAGAATATCGCCCAGAACCGAGGCGATAAGTCCGATCTGCAGCGCCGTCTTGGGTTTGCCCTGCTTTGCCATCGGATAGCCGTCCAGCGCGGTCGCAGCGGAAGAGGCCTCGCCGGGGGCGTTCAGCAGGATGGCAGAAACGGCACTTCCGGCGGCTGTGCCCTTCGACAGGCCGATCAGGAAAGAGATCGCGATAAAGGGCGACATGTAGAAGGTCATCGGGATCGCGATCGAGATTGCGACCGAGCGCGACAATCCGGGGATGACACCCACAATATAGCCCAGAAGCACCCCGCCCCCGATACCGATGAAGGATGCGAGTGTCAGGGCTTCGGAAACGGCTGCGCCAACGGCAGAGAAATTCATAGCTACACCACCCCCGTGCGCATCATGTAGACCGACAGGATATAGAGCAGCACCACCGGCACGACCGAACAGCCAAGGATCATCCACCAGCGCCGCTCGCCCAGAAGCACCAGCATGCCGCCGATCAGGAAGGCCCCGAACCATGTTATCTTGATGAAGGACATGAACCAGATCGCCACTGCAACATAAGCAAAGGGCCATGCGGCCCATGCCACGGCGCCCCAATGCAGATCTGCCGTGAACGGCGCGTGTCCGGCGCGCAGCATCTGGATCAGGCCCTTGGCGGCGATAATGCCGCCGCAGATCACCATCGCCCATGCACCGATACTGGGCACAAGCCCCGGCGGCATGCGTGCGAATGGATTGGTTCCTGCATAATTTGGTATCATCCAGAGCAATGCAAGAAGCCCGAAACCGGCCACAGCAAGCCCGGACCAGAAATCTGATCTTGGCATAACGTCCATCCCTGACATTTACGACTTATTCATGTCGCATTTAACACAGGGTTGCATGTTTTCGACGCAGGACGCAACCCCGCTGAAGGCGGCGCTGCGTGCCTAAAGGCAGAGTGCCTTCAAATTGGGACGGATCGGGGTGTTGCGGGTTTAACCTCTGGCCGATTGGATAAGGCCCCGGCTATTCTTGTCGATCTTCAGCACGGGTGCTGCGCGGATCGTGCGGCCCGGGGCACAAGGGCGCGGATGACACCGCCCGCGCCCTTGACCTCGGATGCGATGTCAGCGCAAGCGGCCCATTGCAAAAGTCGGATGGATCTTTTCGTGATCGATCCAACGCTCCAGAAGCGCCGGATCGGGATGTTCGACATCAGGCCCGAACGCATCCGCCGACAGGCCTCCGGTGATGAACAGCGTGTCGATCCCTTCGCCAATACCGCCCTGCACATCGGTGCGGATACCGTCACCGATGGCGATCGTCTGAGTGTCCGAAACCTTCAGTCCGGTCTGTGTGGCAACGCGGCGCGCGAGATCGTAGATCGGCGGATGGGGTTTGCCGAAATAGAAACTCTCGCCCCCCATCTCATCGTAAAGCTGGGCCAATGCACCGGCGCAATAGATTCGGGTCTCACCATAATCCACAACCAGATCGGGATTGGCGCATAGCAGTTTCAGACCGCGCGCCTTGGCGGCCAGAAACCGTCCCCGATAGTCTTCGGGGGTTTCTTCCAATTCATTGAACGGGCCAGTGCAGACAATGCCATCGGCCTGATCATAGGGCACGCGCTCGATCGGTGGATGATCTGCGGCCCAGTCGGGCAGGTTGGTGAAGAAGCCGTCATCCTTTTCGGGCCCAAGATGCCAGACGCGGCGCCCGACTGCGCCCATCAGCATGCCCGCCTGCGCTGCATCGCCTGAAGTGGCGATGCCGTCATAGGCGTCGGGCGCAAGGCCCATGCGGTCGAGCTGGGCTTTCACACCGTCTTTCGGACGCGGCGCATTGGTAACCAGAACAACCACG
>SKWJ01000358.1 GCA_007128995.1 Paracoccaceae bacterium | reverse complement strand
TGCCGCGTCGCGTGAAACGCGCGCTGGGACGGCCTTGTCATTCTCTGCCGCGATCAGCAGCACTGGCAGCATGATTTGCGGAAACCGTTCGATCAGAGGTTTCAGATCCCATTGCGCCATCATGCCCAATGTCCCCTCGATATGGCGCGGTTCACTGACCAGCCGCTGATAGAGGGTAACTGATTCGGCATCAAGGTGAGAGCCGGTTCCGCGCAACAAACTCTCGACCTGCTTGCGCTGCGAGGTCAGCCGGGTGACGATGCTAGCGACAAAAGGGCTGGCTGACATTGCCCGCGCCAGCCTTGGAAACAGCCAGCCCGCAAATCCATCGAAAGGGCCCAGCGCCGCATTGATCCCGATCATCGCCTCGGGCGGGTTCTGCGCCATTTCGACCATGCGCAACGCAACCGCCGCCCCCGCTGAATGGCCAATGATTGCAACCGGGCGCCAGCCCTGATCCTTGCCAAGGGTGGTGAGATCATCCGCCATCGCGTCAAGGCCCAGTCGGCGAAAGCCCCCTGCCCGTGTAAACCCATGACCGGGCAGGTCGGGGATGATCAGGCGAAAGCCGGTCAAATGGCGCGAGAGACGGTGAAAGCTATGGGCAGAGGCCCCTGCCCCGTGCAGCAACAGCAGGTCCGGCCCGGTTCCGACAATCTGAACATGCCATTCATGCGGGCGGCATCGCAGAATCTGCGACTGCGCACGCATCGGCCAATCAGCAGGTATCGGGCTCATCCCTTCGCGCCGAGCGCAGCAGAAAGGGTCGTCGACAGCATGCGCGCATCCGCGCGCGGCAGGACGATCAGTCTGGCGCCCATCTGTGCACTAAGCTCGGAAAGCTGTGGCTTGGGCCGCAAACTGGTGTCGATCACCAGCGCCGGAACTGTGCGCGCAGCAATCGCCCGCGCCATCTGCGCCGCGTCTTCGCCAGCCTGCGCCCGATTTGCACTTCCATCCAGCGCGATATTGCCACGCCCATCAGTCAGAAAGGCCAGCGTGGGTGACATGCCATGCGCTCGCGCCTGTTCTGCTGTCTGAAGTGCCAGCTGAAGCGCGCTTGCCAGCGGCGTTGCGCCCCCCCCCGGCAGGCCCGCAAGACGCCGCTTTGCCTGCACAAGGCTGCGCGACGGCGGCAGACACACTTCAGCGGCATGGCCGCGAAACGTAACCAGGGCAACGTGATCGCGCGATGAATACGCCTCTGCCAACATCAGTTCGACAGCGCCCTTGGCCTCGGCCAGTCGCGCAAGCGCGGCCGAGCCAGAGGCATCGACAACAAAGATCAGCACACGGTCTGTCTGATCCTCGTACCGCTTTATGCGAATATCCGATGGCAACAGCAGCAACCGGCCCTCGGCGCGGTCCGGCATCATCGCGCGCCGCATCTTCTGCCACGGAGCGGCTTGACGCAGCGTGGCGATCACATCGATTCGCGCGCCAGATCCGGGCTTGCCAGCCCGCGCGGGCAAGGGGCGGCCACGGCGCATGGATTTGCGCTTTTGCCCGGCCCCTGACGCGCTGTTTGACGCCTGCGCCATACGCGCCGCCTGCAATTGCGCCAGCACACCCGGCGGCAACACGGCGCGTGCTGCATCGATCAACATGTCGCTGGGAATGTCCGTTTCTGCCTGATCCTGGTCGCGCTCATCCTCCGCCGGACGTTCTGACGGGTCTTGCGCAGGATCATCCGGGGGCGCAGGATCATCCGGGACCTGTCGGGCCTTGTGTGCGAAACACAATGCAACCGCGACACGCAGATCTTCCTCATCGACCTGTCGCGCCCGCCTCAGCGCCGCATTCGCACGCGCGCAGGCAAGCGCCAGAATAGGCGCGCGCAGGCTGACGATGCCCAGCTCTGCCGCCACTCTTGCAAGCCGCGAAAGGACATCCGCTTTCGTGCTGATCTCCCCGAGTCTTTGCTGAGCATCTGCAATCCGCCCGCTGTTGAGGACCAACTCACCCGTCTCTCCCCAGGCAAAACCATCCAGATCCAGAAACAGCCCCAGCCTGTCGGCAAGCACAGCGGGCAGGCCTTCGCCCTCTTCCGCTGCCTCATCCAGTGCGATTAGCCCTATCCCGCGATCGCGGTCCAGCGCCTGCCCAAGACGCGCCGCCAGACCCGGCGGGCACCGCTCGGCCATGGTCAAGGCCAGAAGACCGGCGCATTCAAGCAGACCGGCATGGCGCTGCAAGCTGCCGGTGACAAGTGTGGAGGACAGGTCCATCCCGCCCATGAGCGCCTCATCCGCAATGAACGGATGAATTTTGCGCGGCGCGAGCACCGACAGCCCGGCCAGCACGCGATCACGAACCGGACCCGCGCGCCCGCGCAGCCAGATACCGCGCAGGCCCGAGGGATCAATCGCCAACAGCGTCACGGCGCGTTCGACAAGGGCCCAGGGGTCTGCTTCGGGTTCCGGGCGGCCAGGTTGGACTGTGGTGTCGTCAAATGGGGTCAGGGCAACACCTCGGCAAGCTGGCGCGCAACGCGGGCGCTTGATCCGGCATCATCCAGCGGGTCGCGGCGCAGTCGGTGGCGCAGCGCCATCGGCGCGGCCGCCTTGATATGCGCGCGGGTCACTTCAGCCGCGCCTTCAAAGGCAGCGAGCGCACGCGCTGTACGCAACAGCGTCAACTCGCCCCGCAATCCATCCGACCCGAGCGCAAGACAGACCGAAGCACAGTCATGCAATGTGACATTGCTTGAGCGGATCGCAGGCAAGGCAGCCCGGCCGGTCAGAATACGCGCGCGCAGCGCGTCATCCGCCGGTTGCCATTGCGCGATGAAGGCGGTGTGGTCATTTTCATAGGCATCGCGGCGGCGGATCACTTCGACCCGAGTTTCGACATCTTTCGGGCTGGTCACTTCGACCGAAAGGCCGAAGCGATCCAGCAACTGCGGCCGCAATTCGCCCTCTTCCGGATTGCCAGAGCCGACAAGAACAAAGCGCGCTGCGTGACGAATCGACATGCCTTCGCGTTCGACAACATTCTCACCAGACTGGGCGACATCCAGCAGAAGATCAACGATATGATCCTCTAGCAAATTGACCTCATCAATATAGAGATATCCTCGATTTGCCCGTGCCAGCAACCCGGCCTGAAACGCCTTCTCTCCGCGTGTCAATGCACGCTCGATATCCAGCGCGCCGGTCACCCTGTCTTCGGTCACGCCAAGGGGAAGATCCACCACAGGCGTCGGGCAGGTCACGATTTGCGTGTCAACGACTTCGGCCCAGTCGGGACAGTCTTCAAGCCTGGCGGAATTCACCGGGCAGCCCTTCACAGCCTCGATCGGGGGTAGCAGGGCTGCGAGTGCGCGCACTGCAGTCGACTTGCCAGTACCGCGATCACCGAACACCAGCACGCCGCCGATTTTGGGATCGATCGCCGTCAGGATCATCGCTGTTTTCATTTCATCCTGCCCGACAATGGCAGTGAAGGGGAAAGGCGTCATGCGGCCTCCTGTCTGAAGTTTGCGGCGAGCGGCGCGCGCCCCTGCCATGTGCCCTCATGTCCCAGGATCCGGAACCGGGCGTAAAGTTCTTCGTCGAACCATCCTTCCTCTCGGACAGCACGAATGGCCGCAGCATGGGGCCCGCACCGCGCAAACGCGTCCATCGTCGCCGCATCCGGCCAGACCGAGAAGGTCACCTGATGCAGCAAGGGAAGCTCACCTATGCCGATCTTGAAGATCACATTCGGATCCCGACCGACCCGGGCTGAAATATCCGGCACGCGCGACCAGAAGCGCGCGGCCCGTAGCGGCTTGATCGTGGCGCGTGTCATTGCGGCGATCGGCCCGTCAGGCTGCGTGCCCGATGGGGTAAAGGGGCGCATGCCCGCCCATTGGCCACGGCTTGAATAGGTTTCCAGAAACAGAGTACAGGCTTCATCAGCGCGGGCACTCCAGCGGCTGAAAGGCAACATCCGCAAGCCCTTGTCAGCTTTTTCACGCGTCTCCCAGACTGCAAGGATCGCCCAGACCCCCCAATTTGGCCTTGGCGTGAACCCCTCACCCGTGCCAGACCCGCAAAGCTTCCAGAAGCGCAGGCCGCTGACGCGCGATATCGCGAAGCGTGCCGCCCCCATCTGTCCCAGCACCCAGATCCGCGAAAGTGCGCGGTCAAAGCGAAAGAGGCTGAGTGTCACTGTTTGCACCGCGATTCCCATCGTCAACTGTGTAAATCAAGATTGTCACATACACCCCATTGAGTAAAGCATGAAATGTAAACCTTGATTGACACTCTGGCGCAGTGTAAGCTTTGGAAAAGATACTGGGTTGGGAACCGAACATGTCTGATTCTACAGTGCCGCAACGCGCGATTGTCATAGGTGCGGGACTTGGGGGATTGGCATCTGCCATGCGGTTGGGCGCAAAAGGCTATGCCGTGACCGTCATTGACCGCCTCGACCAGCCGGGTGGACGGGGATCTTCCATTGTGCAAGGCGGGCATCGCTTCGACCTTGGGCCGACCATCGTGACTGTGCCCCAGGGCCTGCGTGATCTCTGGGCAGCCTGTGGGCGCGATTTCGACCGGGATGTCACCCTCAAGCCGATGGATCCGTTTTACGAAATCCGCTGGCCGGATGGGTCGAGCTTTTCGGCGCGTCAGGATGACGCCGCGATGGAAGCCGAAATAAAAAGGCTCTCTCCCTCCGATATTCACGGCTATCGCAAATTTCTGACCGATTCCGAAGACCGCTACTGGTTTGGTTATGAAAACCTTGGGCGCCGCCCGATGAATGAATTGTGGGAACTGATCAAGGTGCTTCCGCGATTTGCATGGTTGCGCGCCGATCGGTCGGTCTATGCGCATGCGGCCCGTCGCGTGCGCGATCCGCGCCTGCGGTTTGCCCTGTCCTTCCATCCGCTGTTCATCGGGGGCGATCCGTTTCGGGTCACATCAATGTATATCCTCGTCAGCCACCTTGAACGCGCGTTTGGCGTTCACTATGCGATGGGCGGCGTGCAGGCGATTGCCAAGGCGATGGCCCAGGTCGTGCGCGATCAGGGCGGGCTGGTGCGCATGGGTGCCGAGGTCGACGAAATCCTGATCGAAAACGGTCGCGCCGGCGGGGTGCGTCTGGTCAATGGCGAACGGTTGAGCGCAGACATTGTCGTCTCGAATGCCGATGCAGGGCATACATATACCAGACTTCTGCGCAACAAGCCCCGCAATCGCTGGACAGACGCGAAACTTGATCGCATGCGCTGGTCGATGGGACTGTTTGTGTGGTATTTCGGCACGAAGGGCACGCGCGGCATGTGGTCCGATGTCGGGCATCATACGATTCTTGTTGGCCCCCGCTACAAGGCACATATCCGCGATATTTTCATCAAGGGCCATCTCGCCGATGACATGAGCCTTTATGTCCATCGTCCGTCGGTCACCGATCCCTCGGTTGCACCGGAAGGTGACGATACTTTCTATGTCCTCTCGCCGGTGCCGCATCTGGGCCATCAGAACGGGGTCGACTGGACGACGGAGGCCGAGCCTTATCGCCAGAAAATGCTCGGCATGCTGGAAGAACGGCTGTTGCCCGGACTTGGGGAGCATGTCAGCGAAAGTCTGGTCTTTACCCCCGATACATTCCGCGATCGGTATCTTTCGCCGCTGGGCGCTGGGTTTTCCATCGAACCGCGAATTCTGCAAAGCGCGTATTTCAGACCTCATAACATATCCGAGGAATTACCGGGGCTGTATCTGGCCGGGGCGGGCACTCATCCAGGGGCGGGTGTTCCCGGCGTTATCGGAACAGCGGAAGTGCTGGCGCAGCTTGTTCCCGATGCTGTTGCAACGCCGACATTGCGGATGGCAGCAGAATGAGTGCCGCGGCGGATCTGGAAGCCTGCCGCGCGGCAATTCGCACCGGGTCACTGTCGTT
>SKWJ01000341.1 GCA_007128995.1 Paracoccaceae bacterium | reverse complement strand
CGCTTGCCCGCAAGGGCCCGATAGCTGCGCCAAAGCGTTTGCGCGGCGCCGGTTGTCATGACTCCGGGCAAGGTCCAGCCGGGAACCATGATCGGGCGTTCATAGGCACCCGTCGCCACTATCAGCTGGCGCGGACGGATCACGAGGGCCGTTTCCCTTTGTTGCGCCATGACAAGAAGCCCGTCAAAAGCCCCCCAGATCTCGGCCTCTGAAATGATCTCGACACCGGCACTTCGGGCCTCGGTCAAGAGGGCATGGCCATCGGCTTGCTGGGCATCAAGTGCGCCAAGCCCCGCTGCGGGTTGCTTGAAATACTGCCCGCCGCTGACCTTGCGCTCGTCCAGCAAGATCACCTTGGCCCCTGCACGTGCCGCCGTCGCAGCTGCGGCCAGCCCGCCTGCCCCGCCCCCGACCACCAGAACATCCGGGGCAAGCTTTCGCGCAGCGGGCGCAGCATCAGCGGGTCCGGCCTCGGATTGACGGACAGGTGCAAGCGCAGGCTGCGTGCGGATATCCATCCCCTCGCTCAGCGGTGTCATGCAGGCCCGCTGGCTGGGATTGCCATCGACAACGACCAGACACTCCTGACACACGCCCATGCCGCAGAACATGCCACGCTCCGCGCCGGACGGGGTCTGGCGTTGGGCGCGAATTCCAAGCTCGGTCAAGGCGGCGGCGATGCTGGTATTCGCACGCGCGGTCAACGGCCTGTCATTGAAGCGGAAATGAACCATGGCAGGGGAAGTCGGGTCAGGGGTCATCATGTCCCTCTTGGAAACTGGGGCCTGGGCTGCATTCGCGGCCCAGAGATCGAGATAGGGCCGCGCCAGCAGATGTCAGGCCGGGTTATCGGCATTCGGCTGCGGATCATTGTCGTGCCGGGCCAGACTGTCACGGGTCGCCACAAGACGCGCGACGGCATCTGCCCGCCATGCCACGCGACCGGGCAAATCGTTCATCGGCAAAACTGCCCTGCGCTGACGCGCCACTTCGGCAACAAGCGCCTCGGGCCAGTCGCAGTCCGTTTCGCCGCGCGCCTGTCCCATCGCGCGGTAAGCTGGGCCCATACGCGCGGCATGGGCCCCAATGCCGCCGGGCGTGTTCAACTCTGCTGTCTCGAAAGGACCCGACAGCGCCCAGCGCGGACCAAGTCCAAGACGCATGACCGTATCAACCCCCTCCACATCAGCCACCCCTTCGGCGACCAGACGATACGCTTCGCGCAGCACCGCCCCTTGCAGACGATTGAGCACAAAGCCCTCCATCTCGTGCCCCAGCGTCACTGCGGCAAATCCCATGCGCGCAAACAAGGTCTGCGCGCGTTCCAGCACTGACTTGGACGTTCCGGGCGCGGGGACGAGTTCTATCAGCCGCAAGACAGAGGGCGGATTGACCGGATGTGCAACCAGCGCCCGCGCCTGCTGTTCGGGCTGGGGCAGGATGCGCGACATCGGTATGGCACTGCTTGCCGTCGCCAGGATCGTGTCCTGCCCCGCATGCTGAAGCAGGCGCGCAAAGATCTGACGTTTGATCGCCAGATCCTCGGGCCCCGCTTCCAGCACCAGATCGGCCTGCCCGACTGCCGCATCCGATTGATCTGTGACAGTTACGCCGCCGTTTGCGCCGCGCCCAAGTCCTGCAGTTTCTATCGCCCGATATTGCCCGTCCAGCATTTCCGCGACCGTGCAGCGGCGCGCCGGATCCGGGTCCGCGATCACGACATCGGCGCCGCAATCGGAAAACGCAGCAGCGAAGGCCACGCCGATAGACCCCGCGCCCAGAATGACAATCTTTGGCTCTGACATAAGAGATAAGGCCTTGGCGTTATGCGTTCACGCGCTTTTGCCAACCATGGTGGGCAAGAATGTCATGGCTGGACAGGATGTCTCCATCAGGGTCGGCCCCTTCGGCGCTGGCGTCTGTGATAATCTCCAGCACGGTCGCGCCTGTATATCCGATGTCGCGCAGTGCTGCCAGCGATGAGGCCGGGTCCACGATACCCGTTCCCAGCCGCTCATGCTTGAATTCAACCGGGCCGGAATCCGAGATATGCACATTCTCCACGAGGGAGCCCAGCATGCGAATGGCCTCGGCCGGATCTTCCTTGATGAAGACGCTGTTGCAGATGTCAAAGTTCACGCCCACCTCTGGGCCGATCTCGGCGGCGATTTCCTTCATGTCCAAAGCGGTTGGCAGGAAGGTAAAGGGCACATTCTCCAGCAATATCCGAACATTTGTTCCCGCAGCATGCTCTACCAGTTCCTGCATCCCCTCGACAAACCACTGACGCATCCATGCATCGGGGGGGTTGATCAGACTGTTGACAGGGCCGGGGATGGCGACAACATACGGACATCCCCACTCCGCCGCCAGATCAATGGCTTCGCGGTAGCGATCAAGAGTGTATTGCCGCATCAGCACATCAACACCGTTTGGGTTGTTATCCAGAAGCGGATAGCAGAATGAGGTGAACTGCGCGCCTTCAGACTCCATCCACGACTTGTAAGCGCGGCGCTTCTCGGCAGACAGTTCGCGCGGCCAGCAATGCGGCGGAAAGATCATCATTTCAAACTGATCATAGCCAAGCTTGCGAAGGTGCTTCAATGCATCAAGCCCGTCATGCGTATAAAGAAACGGAAAGGTGCTTGCGGCGACACGGAAGTCGGTCATTGGAATAATTCCCCCCATAAGAAGCTTCGCCCTGTTCCATTGGCGAACAAAAGTTAATATAACGCACCAAGCCTGCCAAGCAACCAGATAATGAGGAGACATCATGCCTGCATTCCTGTTCACGCCGCTGCGCCTGCGCGAGGTGGAACTTCCCAATCGGGTCATCGTTGCGCCGATGTGCCAGTATATGGCGCAAGAGGGTGTGCCGCAGGACTGGCACCTCGTTCATCTGGGCCAGTTTGCGCAAGCGAATTTCGGACTGATCATCGCAGAGGCAACAGGGGTTTCGGCAGAGGGCCGGATCACACCGGGCTGCACCGGTTTATACAGTGACGAAGCAGAGGCCGCCTTCGCCCGCATCAACAGCTTTGCCCGAAGTGTCGGCACAGGCCTGATGGGGGTGCAGTTGTCCCATGCCGGGCGCAAAGCCAGCACCGCAGCGCCCTGGGACGGGGGCAGCGTGCTGGAAAGTGGCGCATGGCAAACAGTCGCGCCGTCAAATGTGCCCTATCTTCCCGGCTGGCCAGACCCGTTCGCGCTGGATGACAGCGGGCTAGCGCAGATCAAGGCTGATTTTGTCGCGGCCACGCGCCGCGCGCAGCGTGCGGGCTTCGATCTTGTCGAATTGCACGCAGCTCATGGCTATCTGCTGCATGAATTCCTGTCGCCGGTGACCAACCAGCGCACGGATGCCTATGGTGGCAGCCTGGAAAACCGCATGCGCTTCGTGCTCGAAGTTTTCGAAGCCGTGCGCGCAGAATTTCCGAAAGAGAAGCCTGTGATCCTGCGCCTGTCGGCCACAGACTGGATCGACGGCGGCTGGAACCTTGACGAGTCGGTGATCCTGTCGCGCGAATTGAAAGATCTTGGCTGTGACATGATCCATGTCAGCAGCGGCGGGCTGGACCAGCGTCAGAAAATAACGCCCGGTGCAGGTTATCAGGTGGATCTTTCGCATGCGATCCGCACACAGGCCGGACTCCCGACAGTGGCCGTGGGTCAGATCACGCAACCAATCCAGGCTGAAACGATTCTACGGACTGGTCAGGCGGATGCGGTCGCCCTCGCGCGCGGCGCGCTCTGGAATCCGCGCTGGTCATGGCATGCCGCCGCCGAACTCGGCGAAGACCTGACCCTTCCGGCCCCCTATGCGCGGTGCAACCCGGCGCTGCGCGGCAAACCCTTCCTGACACGAAAGGCGATGAAATGATGGATCTGACCGGCAAGACAGTTGTTGTCACTGGCGCATCGAAAGGGATTGGCGCCGCGACAGCCCGCGCGATGCTGGAGGCAGGCGCGTTTGTGATTGCCCATTATGGGGCCGATCGAGCAGGGGCAGTGGCCGCTCTGGCGGATGGGCCCGCAGCTCGCATGAAACTGATTCAGGCAGATTTCTCTGATCTTGCCGCGGTAGATGCGTTCTGGTCGGCCGTGCGCGCTGTCGGTCCAGTCGATGTGCTGGTCAACAATGCAGGGATCATGCGGCAGGCTGGTGGCATAGAAGACGATCTTTCAGACTGGGACAGGGTCTGGACAGAGGCTGTCGCGATCAATCTGCATGCGCCTGCGCGGCTGATGCGTCACGCCGTGCGCGACTGGCTGGCCGAGGGGCGCGGCGGCGCAATTATCGGGATCGGCAGTTGGGTCACGACCCGCGGCACATCAAGCCCGGCCGCAATCGCGTATTCGGCCTCAAAGGCAGGGATTGTCGCCGCAACGAAAACCGTCGCCCGGAATTACGCAGATCGCGGGATTCTGGCCTATGTCATCTCACCCGGTGTTGTGCGCACGCGGATGTCAGAAGAAAACGCGGCTGCGACCGGTGGCGCTGCGGCCGTTACCGCCAGCTTGCCCATGCGCGAATGGGTCCCGCCAGAAGAAATTGCCGATCTTGCCGTGTATCTTGCACGGGGGCGCGCACGCCATCTGACCGGCAGCACGATTGATATCAACGGTGCAGCTTATATCAGATGAACGGTCTTGCGCATGCCGATAATGATGCGCGCTTCCGGATCGGAGCACCACTTGCGCCGACCCGGCAACATGCGCGCAGAAAGGCCTTTCGGTCAGCCCCGCGCCTCTATCTCGGCCACCACCTTATCCAGTTCCGCCATCAGCGGCACCATGCGCGCAACGCGGTCACTCCCTTCCTGTCCAAGGCTCTTGAAGGTGGTGATCGGTGGGCGCACATCGCCGACCGGACAGCCTGCCGCAGCGGCAAGCGCCTTCGAATAGCACTGATGCCCATAAAGCGGGTGGCCTTCGGTGATGATTGCGTCAAATTTCTGGATAATGCGCTGCACGGCCCAGACATCGTCCCAGCGTTCCTGCTCGGCCCAGTCGACGAACTTCACCGAAGCACGAGGGATGTAATTGCCATAGGGGTTGACATACCCGTTGGCCCCCATCTTGAAGCTCTCAAGCACTTGCTGGCCCGCCCAGACATTCATCAGCCCGTCACTTTCGACAAGGATGGCGTGAATCCGTTCAATACGCTGGCTCGCCTCCTTGATATAACGTATCTGCTCGAAACTCTTGGTCAGACGCCCGACAAGCTTCGCACTCATATCGACATTCGACGTGAATGGATTGTTGTAGAGCATGATCGGCACTGTCACTGCTTCGCAGATGGCCTTGTAGTAGTTGAAGATCTCGTCCTCGGTCGGGGTGTAATAATACGGCGGGATGATCATCAGACCATCTGCACCCAGCGCCTCTGCTTCGCGCGAATAACGCACGGCATTCGGTGTATAGGCATCCATGGTACCAACCAGCACCGGGATACGCCCTGCGATATGCTTCAATGTAGCCTCGACAAACGCACTGCGCTCCTCATCGGTCATGGTCAGGAATTCACCTGTCGTTCCAAGAATGATGATGCCCGGCACACCGGCCTCAAGCTGCCAATCCAGAAACCGGCGCCACGCGGCATAGTCAATCTCGTGACCGCCTTCGGTGAAGGGAGTGATGGTCACAGTATAGCTGCCAGTGAACTTCTTCATGGTCTTTTCCTTTTGCTGAGCCTGTCATGTTCGACAGGCAAGGGGGTCTGATGAAAACGGATATTGTCGTGATCGGGGGCGGCCTGACGGGGACCGCGATCGCATGGTTTCTGGCGCGAGAAGGTGCCGAGGTGACCTTGCTGGAAGCCGGGGACCTGAACACCCAGGCTTCGGGCACGAATGCGGGTTCTATTCACCTGCAAATCCCGCATCCGGAATTTGTGAAACTTGGTG
>SKWJ01000087.1 GCA_007128995.1 Paracoccaceae bacterium | reverse complement strand
TATGATGTTGTGGGATGCAGTATTCGGCCAGAGGCTGGCATCGGTAATGCGCGAAATCGGTGCCGTGCGTGCGCTGGTGCCGTGGGCCCTGCCCGGCCTGAGCCGGATCAGTCCGCGCGCTGACAGACATCTGGGTCGGGTCGCCGTTTGGTGCCTAGCCCCGATGGCGCTTGCAGTTGCGCTGGCCGGTGGGGCGGCCGCGCAGGCCGAGCGGCCGCTGGCGCCACTCGATGTCTCCAGCCCGGCGGCGACACTGCAATCCTTCCTGACCCAGGGGCGCGCCATCGAAGAGGCATTGGTTGCCTATCTGGCCGCTCCGGACCGTGTCGGCGCGCGGCGACTCGAGGCACTCGTGGGTCGGACTGGGACACTGTTCGACACCCGCAACGCGCCTCCGGCCATCCGGCAGGAGGTGGCTGGCGCGGCAGTGGGGTTTCTCTACGACATCCTGCTCCGCCTGCCGCCGGAGGATATCGCCCTCGCGCTGGACCCCATCACCGACCCCGAAAGCCCCTGGGTTATCCCCGGCACGCCGATTTCCATCATCCGGATCGATGAGGGCGAGGATGCGGGCCAGTGGCTGTTCTCGCCGCGCACGCTGTCGCGCCTGCCCGAGCTGCACCGGACGATCATTGCCTATCCGCTGCAGCGACCCAGCGCGGTAGAGAACTGGCACATTGCGCAGTCCAACCTGTCCGGGCCCCTGTTTTCCGACGGGGCCGCAACCCGCCTGCCCGAGTGGCTTACACATTCACGCGTGCTGGACACGCCGCTGTGGAAGCTTCTGCTGACGCTGGCGATCTGGATGGGCGTGGTGCTGGCGGCTCTACTCTGGATTCAGGTGCTGGCCCGGTTAACCGGCCAGGTGGGGGTGCCAGGCCGTGCGCTGTTAGGGCTGAGCGCGCCAGCACTGACGGCGCTGCTGGTGCTGGCGGCGCGGGATTTCGTGCAGTTGCAGGTCAACCTCTCAGGTGCGGCCTTCGCGCAGGTGGAGCGTTCGGTGACGCTTCTTGCGCTCTATCTGGCGGCGGCCTGGGCGGTGTGGCTGACCATACTTGCGCTGGTGGAGGCGGTGGCGGCAGCGCCCGTGACACGCAACAACCCGTACCATACCAACCTGTTGCGCCTTGTGGGCAAGGTGCTGGCACTGGCATCGGCTGGGTTCGTGGCGGTCATTGGCCTTAACGAGGTAGGGGTACCGGCGCTGGGCCTGATCGCGGGCTTGGGTGCGGGCGGCTTTGCCGTGGCGCTTGCGGCGCGCCCGACGGTAGAGAACCTGTTCGGCGGACTGACACTGTTTGCCGACAAGCCCTTCCGCGTGGGTGATTTCGTCAACTACCAAGACGGCATGGGGGTGGTAGAGAATATCGGCCCCCGCTCCTCGCGGCTGCGCGGCCTCGACGGCACGCTCACCACCGTGCCCAACACCGACCTCGTGACAGTGCGCATCACCAACTATACAGAGCGCAACCACTGCCTGTTCATCCACCATATCGGCCTGCGCTACGAGACCACGCAGGACCAGCTTCAGGCGCTGATCACCGGGATCGGGCGCATGCTCGCGGACCACCCGATGGTCGAATGCGCCGAGGGCATGCCCCGGGTCCATCTGGTAGGCTTCGGCGACGCGGCACTGACGCTGGAGGTGCGGGCCAACATCCTGACCACGAGCTACCCCGCGTTCCTAGACGTTCAGCAGGAGCTTCTTTTCAAGATCATGGGTTTGGTGGAAGGGTACGGCTCCCGGCTCGCCACCCGCACCCAAACGGTACTTTTGGGCCGCGACAGCGGCCTACCGGCCCCTGCGGACGCCAGTCTTACCCGCCAGAGCCACGACAAGAGCAATGCACTCTCCGCCCAGGAGGACGGCTGACAGGTTATCGCATATACGCTTGACATGGTCGGCGGCAGTTGTGTCCACTGATGAAAGTCGTGCAAATGCGGGGTTTTGGTTGTGCGGTACTGCGCTGGTGTCGCCGCGGCACCAGTGATCGCCGCGCTGGGCCAGTGGCGACTGGGCGCGGCGGACCGGGCCACAGGCGCGCCCACAGGGTTACGCACAGGGATGGGCGGCTGATGCGCGTGCTGATCAGCGGTGCAATGGGCCGTGTCGGCAGTGCCCTTGCTGAGCCAGAGCCGTGAATTGACACTGTTCTTAAAGCTGTTTAATCAAACTATCGTCAAATGAGCAAAAAGCAGTCGTTAGGCCTATTTTTTGTGCGGACTTAACTGATGGCAGGCGCTTCTTCTGGCGACTGAATATGACCAGACGCGCTACAAACATAAACCTAAACATAATGATAGAGAAACTTTCCTCTCATTATCAAAAAAATCCAATAGGTCTTATCCGGAACATTTCTCTGGCCAGCGCGCAGTTGTGGCGATTGCGTCCAGCTACTGGTGATAGAGGACAGAGGGTGTGGATCTCCGCTTTTTTGAAATTTTTCGAAATGCCGACTACCTGTCGCTTTTGCTGGAGGGTGCAGCGCTCAGTGCAGGATTGACACTGCTGGCCGGGGTTATCGGCTTTGGGTGCGCGATGATCCTCGCTTTCCTGCGCCACCGGCGGGTATTCGGTATTCATTGGGTTGCGGCGGCTTATGTCGAGTTCATACGCAACACACCGCTGATAGTGCAGTTGTTCTTTGTGGCCTTCGGGTTGCCTTTGCTTTTCGGCTATCAATGGCCTTTCTGGGCACATGCATTGCTGGCGCTGGTGCTGAACTTCTCGGCTTATTTCGCTGAAATCCTGCGCGCGGGGTTCAACACGGTCGGCAAGGGTCAGGAAGAGGCTGCACAGGCGATGGGGATCAGGCCTGTGATCATATTCCTCAAGATCACGCTACCGCAAGCTGTCGGCACGATGTTCCCGTCGCTCAGCAGCCAGTTCATTTTCCTGTTCCTGACAACAGGCATCATTTCGGAAATCGGTGTGCGGGATCTGACCAATGCCGGGATCTTCATCGACAGTCGGACCTTCCGCACATTCGAGGTTTTCGTCACGCTGACGGCAATCTACATCACCATTTCGCTGAGCTTCAAGGCGCTGATGGTGGGACTGTATCGCCTGATGTTTCCGTGGGTCGGGTTGCAACGATGAGAGAGTTTCTGATCGAGATCTTTGGTCGCCCGCATGGCATCGTGCTGTATCAGTTGCTCGACGCAACGCAATTCACGATCTATCTGTCGTTGCTCGCCTTTGTCGGTGGTGGCATCCTTGGTGCGTTGATTGCCCTGGTACGGATCGCGCCCAATAAATGGGGCAAACGGGCCGCGATCGCCTATATCTGGCTGTTTCAATCCACGCCCCTTCTGATGCTTTTGTTCCTGACCGGCCTGGGCGTGCCGCGCCTGTTGGGGATGAATATCGATCCGTGGTATGCTGCCGGAATCTCGCTGACGTTTTATTCCAGCGCCTATATGTCCGATGTCTGGCGCGGCGCACTAGAGGCCATCCCGCGGGGGCAATGGGAAGGGGCCAGCGCGCTGGGCCTGCGGTTTCTGCCGACGTTACGACTGGTGGTTGCACCGCAAGCAGTCAGCGTTGCACTGGCTCCAACTGTCGGCTTCATGGTTCAGATCATCAAGGGTACGTCGCTGGCCTATATCATCGGCTTCACCGACCTGATGACCATCGGGAAACGCTGGGCCAATGCACCAGTTCCGGGAACAGAACCCTATATCATCTTCCCGCTCATGGCGCTGATCTATTTCAGCCTGTGTTTCCCCCTGTCGCTGTATTCGCGCCATCTTGAGCGGCGGATGGGCACTGTAAAGACCTTGCGGCCCATGGCAGCCGCCTGAATTTTCCGCCGTCACTCATGAAAGGATGACACTTATGAAGACCCTGCGTTCTCTTGTTATCGCCGCCGGGCTTGGCTTGGCCAGCCTCGCGCCAAGCACGGCTTTTGCCGATCTGGCAGATATTCTGGCCCGCGGCACCATCAATATTGCTGTGCCGGAAAGCTTCCCGCCCTTCGGTGCGCTTGGTATGGAGGGCGAGCATGAAGGCTATGATGTCGATGTCGCCAAATTGATCGCTGCAGAACTGGGGGTCGAGGTCAACATCGTTCCCGTAAGCTCCAACCAGCGCATTCCCTATCTGGAAACTGACCGCGTCGATCTGGTGATTTCCTCCATGGGAGCCAACCCCGAGCGCGCCAAGTCGATCTGGTTCTCGGCCGCATATGCCCCCTTCTATTCTGGCGCTTTTGCGTCCGCCGATCTGGATATCTCATCCGTGGCGGATCTGTCGGGCCTGAAAATCGGGGTGACAGGCGGCGCGCTGGAAGATCTGGAACTGACGCGCACCGCACCGTCGGATGCTGAAATCATCCGCTTTGGCGACAATGCCGCGACCCTGTCGGCCTTTCAGTCAGGGCAGGTGGATGTGCTGGTCACGGGCAACACGGTCGCGGCTGAACTGGCCGCGAATAACCCGAACCTGA
This sequence comes from Paracoccaceae bacterium, assembly GCA_007128995.1. Taxonomy (GTDB): domain Bacteria; phylum Pseudomonadota; class Alphaproteobacteria; order Rhodobacterales; family Rhodobacteraceae; genus Roseinatronobacter. Next base: position 1,465 of record SKWJ01000087.1, on the reverse strand, counting down.
GCGTGGATGTGAAATTCATCATGCGCGATTCTCCGTGCTTTATCGGAGTGAAGAAAGGCAACTTCGACCTGCTGCAATGGGTCAACGTGTTCATCATGCACAAGACCCTGGGCGGCGAGTTGAACGAATTGTCGCTGCAGTGGTTCGGTCAGCCTTTGCCACCTTTGCCCACCCTTTAAGTCCGGCAGCCTTGCCACCTTCGGATGGCAAGGCAAATCTTTAGAGGTGGCTACGAAGGCCAGCTCAATCAGGATACCCCGCACCCGGGCAAAGCGCGAGGAACAGCCGGCGGCTGCCATGCAGGTCGACCCGACGGCCTGCCGGCACGGGCAGCGTCGCATCCGGAATCGCTTGGGCGTTCAACACCAAGAACAGGTCATTCGGGAAAGGACAGCCGCAGCGCAGGAAAGGCAGCCACTGCGATCGTGGCATCGACCGACACCAGAAACACGGCGGCACTGGCCACGGCGAAGATCACCCAAGGGTTTTTGCGGGTATCATTCTCTCAGCCTCTGGATACAGCAGTGTCTTTGCCCGGTGCAGGAGTGCCGGCTGTATCCTTGCCGCTCATGCCCTTCATGATCACCCCCATGACCCGCACGCGGCCCCATCGCGGCAGCATCGCCAGTGACCAGCCGAGGACCTTGGCGAGAGCGCCCGGGCGCACTGTGCCGCGCCGGCCAAGGGCGGCCAGCGCGCTGCGCGCCACTGTGTCAGGGGTCGCAGCCCGCCCCATCTGCATGCCTGCGCGGACGGCAAAACCGGTGCCGACGGGGCCGGGCGCGACAGAGAGAACCTGAACCCCAAGGGGGCGCATCTCTGCCGCGATGCCTTCGGCGAAACTCTGCACGAAGCCCTTTGTGGCGGCATAGGTGGCGGACAGGGGTGCGCCGTTGAACCCCACGAGCGAGCCGAACAGAACGATCCCGCCGCGCCCCTGCTGTGCCATGCGCTGACCAAAGCCGTGGGAAAGCTCGACAACAGAACGGCAGTTCAGATCGACCATGTTGATTTCGCTGGCCATGTCCTGATGCAGGAACGGCCCCACAGATCCGAACCCGGCGGCGGCTATCACAAGCCCGATCTGCGCGCCCTTGGTCTCTTCCAGAACGGTGGCCACCGCATCGGGCGCGCTCAGGTCAATGGGGATGACTGCTACCTCGGTCCCGAACCGCACCCCCAGATCCCGCGCAAGCTCTCGCAAGGCGGTGCGCCTGCGGGCAACAAGGATCAGGTTGAACCCCTGTTCCGCGAGTTGCAAGGCGAAGGCGCGGCCGATGCCGTCGCTTGCCCCGGTGACAAGGGCTGTGGGGCCGAAACGGCGCTGCAAGCTATTGTCTCTTTTTGTCATGGATCGCCCTTTCCTGTGGCGTTGGGGTTATTCGCCCGCAAGGCGGAGCGTTGGTATCTTGGGGTTCAGGGTGACATCGGGTGCAACGCCCCGCGCGCGCCGGGACAGGGTCAG
>SKWJ01000356.1 GCA_007128995.1 Paracoccaceae bacterium | reverse complement strand
TGCGCAACGCATTGCGGCCGAGGCGAATTCGATGGCGGACGCGCTGCTGGCCGCGCAGATGGCGCTGTCAAGAGAGCAGAAACTGACGGATCTCGGAGGGGTTGTCGCTGCGACTGCGCATGAACTGGGCACACCGCTTGCGACAATAAAACTGATCGCCTCGGAACTCGCCACTGAATTGCGCAATCAGCCCGAACTCGCCGAGGATGCCCGCATCCTGTCGGAACAGGCAGATCGATGCCGGGACATCCTGCGCTCGATGGGTCGGGCAGGAAAAGATGACACCCATCTTCGCCGCGCGCCGCTGGAAGCACTGCTGTACGAGGCTGCGGAGCCGCATCTGGGGCGGGGCAAGGCAGTACATTTTCTGCTGTCGCCCGGCCCATCAGGCAGCGCCGAGCAACCCTTGATCCAGCGGCGACCGGAGATTGTTCACGGCTTGCGGAACCTGATCCAGAACGCGGTTGATTTCGCGCAATCCGATGTCTGGATTCAGGCCGACTGGACAGATACGCGCCTGCGTATCCGGATCAGAGATAACGGCGAGGGGTTCCCCGCTCAGATCATCGGGTATCTGGGAGAGCCATTCATCCGCCGCCGCCGCGCGCCCGACCGCCCCCGACGCAGGCCCAATTATGAAGGTATGGGATTGGGCATGTTCATCGCCAAAACCCTGCTCGAACGCAGCGGCGCCCGGCTGGCATTCGCAAACCAGAACGGCAAATGTGCCGAACTGCCCGACACCCCTCCATTGCATGGGGCGCTGGTCACGCTGGAATGGCCGCTTGCACGCATTGCCATCGACAAAGACGTACCGCTTGCGCCCAACCAACCGTTATTGCCCTGACCCGGCGGACCCACACACAGCAAAAGCGTGAATGGACAAACGCCTGAAACTTGATACTGTTATCAAAATATAACAGAGGTATTCGACGCATGGCACTTCCCCTTGCTCCACTTGCGGTTGTGGCCGCGAAATACGGCGCTGTCGCATTGGCTGGCTACACGCTCGCACGTCAGATCAAGCGTGGCCGGGTCGATCAGCGCCATGAAGATGCGCTGGATGATCTGGAAGAAGGTTTCTTCGCGCATCGCCCAAATGACCGCGATCAGGTCAATGGTGCAGCCCGGTTTCGCCGCGTTATCCGGTTGGGTGTGAACGGGCCTGGGATAGAGTTTGACGCCTCAGCCCTGGGGCGTCTGAAAATGCGGCGCGTATGACCGCTTTCACCTTATATCACAGTCACGCTTCCCCCTATGTGCGCAAGGTCATGGTGCTGGCAAACGAAGCCGGGATCGCCAACCAACTGTCCATTGTGACCGGTTCGGGGACACCGCTCGACCCCGGCTTAGCGCCAATCGCGGCAAATCCGCTTGGGAAAGTACCCACACTGGCCCGTGCGGATGGCAGCGCGATTTATGACAGCCGCGTTATTTGCGCGTATCTCAATGCACATGCTGAGGCCGGACTTTACCCTGAAGGGCCCCGGCGCTGGGACGCATTGACGCTTGAGGCGACAGCCGATGGCATGCTTGATGCAGCATTGCTGATGGTCTATGAAACCCGGCTGCGCACGGAAGAGATGCGCCTGTTGCCCTTTATCGACGGCCAATGGACCAAGATCGCGCGAAGCCTTGATGTCATCGAAGGTCGCTGGATGGCTTACCTTGCAGGACCGCTGTGTATTGGCCAGATCGCGTTGGGCTGTGCGCTGGGGTATCTTGACCTGCGCCTTGATACTCGCGATTGGCGGCAAAACCGGCCTGCGCTGACACGCTGGTACGCTACCCTGTCCCAGCGAGAGAGCATGATCGCCACCGCCCCCCCCAAAGACTGAGTGTCGTTTGCGCTGACATCGGACCATGACAGAGTTGACCCCGAAATTACTCGCAAAATCTGTGTCCCTGCGACACCATAACCCGGATTCGCAGCTAGACGGGATAGGGTTTCCCCGCTACATACCGGCTTCGAGAGGCTGCGGATTTCCTGTGGCCGGATCAAATATTGCAGCCTCGTACCCAGAGAAAAGGGAGAATGCTCGTGTCCCACGCTGATGACAACGAAAGCACCCGCAGGGATTTCATCTACTATGCGACCGCCGGGGCCGGCGTCGTGACCGTCGGTGCCGCCGTCTGGCCACTTGTCGCCCAGATGAATCCCTCGGCCGATGTTCAGGCGCTTTCATCGATCTTTGTCGATGTTGGCGGACTTGAACAAGGTGGTCAATTGACCGTCAACTTTCTTGGCAAGCCCGTTTTCATTCGCCGTCGCACCGAAGAAGAGATTGCCGAAGGACGCGCTGTCGACCTTGCAGACCTGAGCATTGATCGTCAATCGCGCAACCCAAACAAACCGGGTACCGACGCGCTTGATGCGAACCGTACAATGGATGACGCGGGCGAATGGCTGGTGATGACCGGCGTCTGCACCCATCTTGGCTGTGTGCCGCTGGGCAACAATTCTGGCGATTTTGGCGGCTGGTTCTGCCCGTGCCACGGATCTCATTATGACACTGCCGGTCGCATTCGTCGGGGGCCCGCCCCCGAAAACATGCATATTCCGGTCGCAAGCTTCGTCGATGAAACAACCATTCAGCTCGGCTAAGGGAGAGGTAAATGTCTGGAATTCCACACGATCATTACGAACCGAAGTCGAACGCTGAAAAATGGATTCATCGCCGGCTTCCGATTGTCGGCCTGATTTATGACACGATCACGATCCCGACACCAAAAAACCTGAACTGGATGTGGATCTGGGGCATCGTCCTGATGACCTGCCTTATTCTGCAGATCGTGACCGGCATCGTTCTGGCCATGCATTACACGCCCCATGTCGACCATGCATTCGCGAGCGTCGAGCACATCATGCGGAACGTGAATGGTGGTCACATGATCCGCTATATCCACCAGAACGGCTCAATGCTGTTTTTCTTTGCCGTGTATCTGCATATGTTCCGCAGCATGTATTACGGCAGCTACAAGGCGCCGCGCGAAATCACGTGGATCATCGGCATGTTGATCTACCTCGCGATGATGGCAACAGCTTTCATGGGCTACGTGCTGCCTTGGGGTCAGATGTCCTTCTGGGGCGCAACAGTGATCACAGGTCTGTTCGGCGCCGTTCCGGGCATCGGTGAAATGTTGCAAACTTGGCTGCTGGGCGGACCGGCTGTGGACAACGCGGCGCTCAACCGCTTTTTCTCGCTGCATTACCTGCTGCCTTTCGTGATTCTGGGTCTTTCGATCGTCCATATCTGGGCCTTCCACACCACGGGCAACAATAACCCGACAGGGGTTGAGGTGCGTCGCAGCTCGAAAGAAGAAGCTGAAAAGGATACCCTTCCTTTCTGGCCCTATTTCGTCATCAAGGATCTCTTCGCCTTGGCGGTGATCTTCGTCATCTTCTGGGCGCTTGTGGGCTTCATGCCGAACTTCCTGGGTCACTCTGACAACTATATCGAAGCCAATCCGCTGGTGACACCGCCAGAAATCGTGCCGGAATGGTACTTCCTGCCCTTCTACGCCGTGTTGCGCGCCTTCACGTCCGATGTCTGGATAGTGATGGCGGTCAACTGGCTGACCTTCGGGATTATCGACGCGACATTCTTCGGCGTCCTGGCCATGTTCGGTGCGATCTTTGTCTGGGCGCTGCTGCCCTGGCTGGATACATCCTCGGTACGCTCGGGGCGCTACAGACCGATGTTCAAATGGTGGTTCTGGCTGTTCATCGTGAACTTCGTCGTACTGACCTGGGTAGGAGCAATGCCTGCTGAGGGGATTTACACGAATATTGCGCTCATCGGGACAACCTACTGGTTCGCATATTTCCTTGTGATCCTGCCTTTGCTTGGCGTTCTCGAAAAGCCATTGCCCGAAGCCGAGAGCATCGAAGAGGACTTCAAGGCAAGCCTGAAGTCGAAATCGGACAACGACCCGAAGGGGCCGTCAGCCGAACCCATCCCGGCTGAGTAACGGCGCACCGAAAGGATAAGACATATGAAACTGAGGAACTTTGCCGTTGCTGCTCTGTCTGCCGTGGTGCTGGCACTGCCCGCCACCATGGCAGAAGCGAAAAAGGTGAAGGGAGAAGTCACAAATTTCGACTTTTCCTTTCAGGGGCTGACCGGAACATATGACCGAAACCAGTTGCAACGTGGCTTGCAGGTCTATCATGAGGTCTGCTCCAGTTGCCATGGGCTGCAATATGTGGCCTTCCGCACCTTGTCTGACCGGAATGGCCCGGAACTGCCGGACGATCAGATGCGTGCCTTCGCAGACATGTATGAGGTCTGGGACAACGAACTGCGCGATTGGCGACCCGCCACGGGGCCGGATCACTTCCCGGAATCCCAGTTTGAAGGCGCTCCAGATCTCAGTCTGATGACGAAGGCCCGCGCGGGGTTCAGCGGCCCGTACGGTCTGGGAATCAACCAGCTGATGAAGGGTATCGGCGGTCCGGAATATGTCGCGTCCTTCCTGCTGGGCTATACCGGCGAGGAAGATTTCCAGGCTGGCTCCATGTTCTATTACAACAAGGCCTATGGAGACTGGGTCTCGATGGCACCTGTGTTGTTTGATGACATGGTGTTCTATGAAGACGGCACACCCGCCACGGAAGAGCAGATGGCGCTCGACGTTGCTGCCTTTTTGATGTGGACTGCCGAACCCAAGCTGGTTGAGCGCAAGCATGCAGGTTTTGTCGGGGTGATCTTCCTGTCGGTTCTCGCAGCGCTGCTCTATCTGACAAACAAGCAACTCTGGGCGCCAGTCAAGAAGGCCGCCAAAAGAGACTGATCTACGAAAAGATGATCTTTCAAACGCGCCCTCCGGGGCGCGTTTTTGCTTTTCAACATCTGCATTTCCCGATAGCCCTGCCGCCTGACACCACATGAAGGACTTAAGACATGTCCGACAATCTGCGCGGCGCGCTTCTGATGGCGCTGGCGATGGCTGGGTTTGCACTTGAAGACATGTTCATCAAGCTTCTTGCAGGCGCATTGCCTGTTGGGCAAATCCTGCTCGTGCTCGGGATCGGCGGTGCGGCAACCTTCGGCTTTATGGCGCATCGCCGGGGGCAACAGGTGCTTTCGTCTGCCCTGCTGACGCCGGCCCTTTTGGTCCGCAACATCTCGGAACTCATTGGCTCGCTGGGCTTTGTGCTTGGATTTATCCTTGCAAGCCTCGCGACGGCATCTGCCATCCTGCAAGCCGCACCGCTCTTTGTCACGCTGGGCGCGGTCCTCTTTCTTGGTGAGAAAGTCGGCTGGAGACGATGGAGTGCAATCCTTCTTGGGTTCCTTGGCGTCCTGTTGATCATCCGTCCCGGTATGGCGGAATTCGAGCCCGCTTCGCTGTTTGCAGTTGTTGGCGTCATTGGGCTAGCAGGGCGTGATCTGGCAACGCGGGCGGTTCCCCGAACGATTTCCAGCTATCAGATATCCAGTTGGGCCTTTGCTACACTCGTGCCCGGCGGAATTTGTCTGATGATCGTTATGAATCAACCGCCTGTGCTTCCTGATGTCGCGCAGGCAGCCGCATTGGGCGCGGCACTGCTGATCGGTATCCTTGCCTATTACGCCATCGTTGCTGCGATGCGAGTCGGTGAATTGTCTTTTGTCACACCGTTTCGCTATACCCGCATGTTATGGGCCTTGCTGGTTGCCATTCTGGTATTCGGCGAACGACCCGATGCACTGACATTGCTGGGTGCCACGATCATTGTGGGTGCAGGTATCTTTACCCTGTGGCGAGAAACGAAAGCGGCCTAGAAACTGAAGCAGAACGCAGCTATAGCAGACAGAAATCGGACGAACGGGCATAGGATCAAGACATGAGCACGATCATCGACATTACAGGACGCGAGATACTGGACAGCCGGGGCAATCCGACAGTTGAGGTGGATGTTCTGCTGGAAGATGGCAGCCTAGGGCGTGCGGCGGTGCCCTCCGGGGC
>SKWJ01000227.1 GCA_007128995.1 Paracoccaceae bacterium | reverse complement strand
ACAACCCCTGGGCCTTGATGCGAAGTTCCCGCTTGAAGCGTGGCAGGCATTGACGCAAGCGCAGGAAGAGCCTGCGCGCCAGCAGGCGCGGCAGGCCCTGGCCCGTGCGTTGCGCAGCCATATCCGTGCAATCGCCGACCGCTACATTCTGCCCGGTGAAACCGCCGACAGCGCGCTGATGTTTCTGCCCTCGGAAGCCGTCTATGCCGAGATTCATGCACATATGGCTGATGTGCTGCGCGAAAGTTTTTCTGCCCGCGTCTGGATCGTATCGCCATCCACCTGCATGGCCACGCTGACGACCCTTCGCGCCATCCTGAAAGATACGCGCCTGCGCACCGAAGCCCGCGCCGTGCGCCGTGAAGTGCAGCTTCTGGTGGACGATGTGTCGCGCCTGTCGCAACGGATCGCGAAACTCGAAAGCCATTTCACGGCAGTCCAGAGCGATTTGTCCGATATTCGCATTTCCGCCGACAAGATCACACGGCGGGGTGCACGCCTTGACGAATTCGATTTCTCCAAACCGCCACATTAAGCTTGGGGACACCTGCGCGCCGGAATTTGAAACCTGTTTGGGACGTATTAGCTCGCCCGGAAGTTTGAGGCGGAAGATGGATATGGCGAATGCGCTACACCACGGCAACGCGGCTTGAGGCAGAGGCACGGTTGCGCGATTTTATTCCCCGAATGGGTGAGAAATACGCGCGAGGCCGGAATTTTGACAGGGGGCCGGATACGCATAGGGATGTGTCCGGCCTTTCGCCCTTCGTGCGGCGCAGGTTGGTGCTCGAAGAAGAGCTGGTCTTTGCAGCTTTGTCCGAACATGGGCAGGAAAATGCCGAAAAATTCATCCAGGAGGTTGTCTGGCGTGGCTATTTCAAAGGGTGGCTAGAGCGTCGACCCCAGATCTGGGACAGCTACCGCGACGGTCTGCTTGAAGATCTGTCCGCACTGGAACGTGACCGAAGTCTGCGCCGGGCTGTTTTGAAAGCCGAAACCGGCCAGACAGGCCTTGCCTGTTTTGACGCCTGGGCAGAGGAACTGGTCGAAACGGGCTATCTGCACAATCATGCGCGCATGTGGTTTGCGTCGATCTGGATTTTCACCTTCGGGTTGCCGTGGCGGCTGGGTGCTGATTTCTTTTTCCGGCATCTGCTGGACGGAGATCCAGCCTCGAACACTTTGGGCTGGCGCTGGGTCGCAGGGTTGCACACGCGCGGGAAGCCCTATGCGGCACAGGCGTGGAATATCTCTAAATTCACTGGTCAGCGTTTCACGCCCGGCGCGCATGAATTGTCCGAGACTGTCGAGGGGCTGGACCATACCGAGCCGCAGGGCCTGCCACAGGTTCAGCCTTTGCGTATGGCCAAAGCACCCGAAACAGATGTGCCCACGGCCTTGCTGATCACCGAGGAAGATTGCCGGATCGAGGATTTTCCACTCGACACATTTGACATTTGTGGCGTTGCAAGCCTGTCAGCATCGCATCTCAGGTCGCCGCTTCAGGTGGCTGACGCCGTGAAAGACTTCGAGCATGGCGCGCTTGTAGATACTGTCAGGCGCATCGATCATGTGGCGGACAGTCTGACTGCTGGTGTGGCGTCTGATCTGGCCCGATGGGCGGCGGGTTGTGGCGCGCGTCAGATCGTGACGCCCTATGTGCCCACGGGTCCACTGCGTGACTGGCTGAGCGCAGCACAGCCCGCGCTTGAGGCGTCCGGGATCGCGCTCTGCGAGCTGTCGCGTCCTTGGGACAGGGCAATCTGGCCCCATGCCACGGCTGGCTTCTTCAAGGTGAAACAGAAAATTCCGCAAATCCTGTCGGAACGTGCGCTGCTCTGACCGGGTGGCGCGCAGGGCAGATGGCGGAGCCGGAAACGGGATTGCACAGGCTGTATGGATTTTCACCACAGTATTGGATAACCTTCCTGTGGTGAAACATGGTCGGGCAGACCCGTTGCTGGCAAGCGAAAATAAATCCTGCACGGCTCAGACTGGAGGGAGTGACGATGACGGCCAGATTCAAGTCAGACGACCGTGATGGCGCACCCGTCAAGCTTAGCCAGGACCCCCATCGTATTCGCGACGAGCGCGAAAAGGTTCTTGAGGTCGCCATCGGACGGCAGGTGCGGGCATTTCGACGTCAGAAGGGCGCAACCGTTGCTGATCTGGCCAGCATGACGGGTCTGTCAATCGGGATGCTGTCGAAGATTGAAAACGGCAACACCTCGCCCTCGCTGACAACATTGCAGTCCCTTGCGCATGCTTTGAGTGTGCCGCTGACCTCTTTTTTTCGTCGGTTTGAAGAACATCGCGAAGCAGTTCACACACGCGCAGGCGAAGGGGTCGAGATCGAGCGTGCGGGCACGCGTGCGGGCCAGCAATACAATTTGCTGGGCCATATCGGTGCGAATGCCAGTGGTGTCATGGTTGAACCGTATCTGATTACACTGAATACGGAATCAGATATTTTCCCGACTTTCCAGCATGGCGGAATCGAGACGATCTACATGCTGGACGGAGAATTGCAGTATCGACATAGTGAGGCACTGTATCATTTGCGGCCGGGCGATACATTGTTCTTCGATGCCGACGCGCCGCACGGGCCGGAAGAGTTGGTAAAACTGCCGGCACGCTATCTTTCAATCATCGCTTACCCACAGAATGGCTGAGTTGCAGATTGTGGCGCTGGCGCAGAGCCGCATTGCGGCTGCGCCGCAGATCGCAGGCAAGCTTGTGCCCCGATCAAATTGTCCGAAACGATCGGCGATCAAACCTCGGGCTAATGTCGGGTTCGGGTTGTCCTGTCATATCTGTAACGTGATTGTTTTCGAAGGGCCTGTCGGGGCTGTCGGCGAAGGGGCCGATGCCGCTTTTTTCGCCAAAACGCGAACTGTGGGGAAAGTTTATTTCTTCTTGGTTGAGAGCCGCAGACCTTGCTGCTAGGCTCAGCCTCATAGAGTGAAGGAGCGGGCGCAGATGTGCGGGATTGTTGGGCTGTTCTTGAAAGACAAAACACTGACGCCGCAGCTTGGCGTCATGCTGACCGAAATGCTGGTCACAATGACGGATCGTGGCCCAGATAGCGCGGGCATTGCCATTTACGGCGATGAAACTGTGGATCACTCTAAACTGACCGTGCAATCGGACGCGCCCGATACGGATTTTGAAACCCTTGCGCAGGATCTGACGCAGGCGCTGGACATGCGGGTTGTGCTGGACCGAAAGGATTCGCATGCCGTGCTGTGTCTGCCGTCTGCGCAAGCCAGCACGGCGCGCGCGGCCCTTCAGAATCTGCGTCCGGGTCTGCGCGTCATGAGCGATGGAAAGACGATCGAGATCTACAAGGAAGTCGGACTACCGAAAGATGTTGCGCGCCGTTTCAATCTGGCCTCAATGACCGGGACGCATGGCATTGGCCACACCCGCATGGCCACGGAATCCGCTGTCACAACGCAAGGCGCGCATCCATTCTCGACAGGTGCGGACCAGTGTCTGGTCCATAATGGCTCGCTTTCGAACCACAACAACTGGCGGCGCCGGCTTGTCCGCGAAGGGATGCGGATCGACAGCTTGAATGACACAGAGGTCGGCGCAGCCTATGTTACATGGCGCATGCGGGAAGGCGCCACACTGGGTGAGGCGCTGGAAAGCGCCCTCGATGATCTTGACGGCTTTTTCACATTCGTGGTCGGCACACGCGACGGCTTTGGCGTTGTGCGTGACCCGATCGCCTGCAAACCCGCTGTCATGGCAGAGACTGCACAATACGTGGCTTTCGGGTCCGAGTACCGCGCCTTGGTGAATTTGCCGGATATCGAGGCAGCGCGTGTCTGGGAGCCGGAACCCGCCACTGTCTATTTCTGGAGCCATTGACCCTTGCAGACCCTTGATCTTGCAAGTACATCGCTGCGCGATGTGAATGCCACGCTTCAGGCCCTGACGGATGCGAGCAATGCAACGCAGTGGGAAATCCTGAACCCGCGCGGCGCACATGCGATTGCAGTGGGGCTTGATGCGCCAGTTGATGTGACCGTACGAGGCTCTACCGGGTATTACTGCGCCGGGATGAACAAGCATGCGACGGTTCATGTCACAGGCTCTGCTGGACCCGGCGTTGCCGAGAACATGATGTCAGGCACAGTCGTCATTGATGGCGATGCCAGCCAGTATGCAGGCGCAACCGGGCGCGGCGGACTGCTGGTGGTGAAGGGCAACGCGGCGTCGCGTTGCGGGATCTCGATGAAGGGGATCGATATCGTTGTCCACGGCAATATCGGCCATATGTCGGCCTTCATGGGGCAGGCCGGCAATCTGGTTGTCTGCGGGGATGCGGGTGATGCGCTGGGCGACTCGCTCTATGAGGCGCGCATATTCGTGCGCGGCGCAGTCAAAGGCCTTGGTGCGGATTGCATCGAAAAGGAAATGCGTGCCGAGCATCTGGACATGTTGCGTGTCTTGCTGCAGCGCGCAGAATGTGACGCCAACCCAGAAGATTTTCGGCGCTATGGATCAGCCCGGAAGCTTTACAATTTCGATATCGACAATGCTGCGGCCTATTGAGGATATTGACGCATGAGCGAACATGACAGCGACATCCCGCGCACCGTGCCGATCCAGTCCGCGACGTTTTCCAATCCGGTCAATGCCGAAATTCGTCGAGCGGCGGCCACCGGGATCTACGACATTCGGGGGGGTGGTGCCAAACGCAAGGTCCCTCATTTTGATGACCTTCTGTTTCTCGGCGCATCAATCAGCCGGTATCCTTTGGAAGGGTATCGCGAAAAATGCGATACGCGCGTCACGCTCGGAACACGATTTGCAAAAAAGCCACTGGAACTGGACATCCCCGTTACCATTGCCGGAATGAGTTTCGGGGCGCTGTCTGCGCAGGCAAAGGAAGCACTTGGCCGTGGGGCTTCAGCTGCCGGTACATCGACCACCACAGGGGATGGCGGCATGACGGCGGAAGAACGCGAACATTCGTCGAAACTTGTCTATCAGTATCTCCCTTCGCGCTATGGTATGAACCCCGATGACCTGAGGCGCGCCGATGCGATCGAGATCGTGGTCGGGCAGGGGGCGAAACCCGGCGGTGGCGGGATGCTGCTTGGTCAGAAAATCTCGGACCGGGTTGCGGAAATGCGCACCCTACCCAAAGGGATCGACCAGCGGTCTGCCTGCCGTCACCCGGATTGGACGGGCCCGGATGATCTGGAAATCAAGATCCTTGAACTGCGCGAGATCACCGGTTGGCAAGTGCCCATATATGTCAAGGTCGGAGGTACGCGCCCCTATTACGACACAGCGCTTGCAGTGAAGGCCGGGGCAGATGTGGTCGTGCTGGATGGGATGCAGGGCGGAACAGCGGCCACGCAGGATGTGTTCATCGAGAATGTGGGGCTTCCCATTCTGGCCTGTATTCGCCCGGCTGTGCGCGCGCTGCAGGATCTGGGTCTGCACCGCGAGGTACAGTTGATCGTCTCAGGGGGTATTCGCACCGGGGCCGATGTTGCCAAGGCGATGGCGCTGGGGGCAGATGCGGTTGCCATTGGCACGGCCGCCCTGATTGCGCTTGGTGACAATGATCCGCGCTGGGAAGCCGAATATCAGGCGCTCGGTACAACAGCAGGCGCTTACGACGATTGGCATGAAGGGCGCGATCCGGCGGGCATCACGACGCAGGACCCGGAGCTTGCAGCGCGATTGGACCCGGTTGCGGGCGGGCGACGCTTGCGCAACTATCTCAAGGTCATGACACTGGAAGCCCAGACAATCGCGCGGGCCTGCGGACACAACCATCTTCATAACCTTGAACCCGAAGATCTGTGCGCGCTGACACTGGAAGCTGCCGCAATGGCACAGATCCCGCTTGCAGGGACAGACTGGTATCCCGGAAAACCGGGAACCGGCTATTGACGAGCACAAGCGGGCAGGGACAAACTGGCCCGCTTT
>SKWJ01000114.1 GCA_007128995.1 Paracoccaceae bacterium | reverse complement strand
CTTCAAATGATTTTTCACCCATTTTATCTAAAGCCTTTAATTCATTTTGCGATTTACTTTTTAATTCATCAATTGTCGTAATACCAGCATTTTTTAAAATATTATAAAGTCGCGGTGAAAAATTTAAACTGTCAATTGATTTCACGACCTTCTCTTCATCAAGAGTTTCTTTAACCACTGGCTTTTTTTCATCCATCGGTGCTGGTTCTTCTGGCGTTTCAGGCATTTTATCTTCATGATCAATAATATTTTCCATTTCATTAACATTAACAATGCTATCTTTATTAGCTTCTTCTAATTGTTTTAAATCAATATTCTGACCCTCATCGTTAATGACATTAACATCGAGTGCTAAAGCCTGTAATTCTTTTAATAACACGCGAAATGATTCAGGAATTCCTGGTTTCGGCGCTTTCGCTGGGCGCGATCTACGCCCTGGTCGCGCTTGGAATCGTCATCGTCTTCAAAGGCACCGGCATCGTGAATTTCGCACATGGGGCGATCTTCACTGCCACGGCGACGCTTGCCTATGGACTTGTCACCGCAGGCGTCAATTATGCGGTTGCCTTGATCCTTGCGTTGCTGGGAATCACCGCCTTCATGCTCTTGGTCGAACGGATAGCCCTGCGTCCGCTAGTCAAGACTGCCGATCCGATGCTGTTTAAGGGCGCCACGATAGCTCTCGCCTTCCTGCTAGTGGGCCTGGTTCGCTGGTTCATTGCCAGAGAAGGCGATTATGTCAGTCTCGCCCCGATCTTGGGGCATGGTTTCGTCAATGTTTTCGGTCTTCGGGTTCCAACCCAGGATTTCTTCATTGTTGCAGCATCTGCAACCATACTGGCTCTCTTTGCCCTGTTCTTCGCCCGCACAAGATATGGCCGCCTTATGCAGGCCGTGGCCGAGAACCAGCAAGCCGCTCGCGTGATCGGGATCAACGTGGATCGCGTCTATGTTACGATCTGGGCGATCGCTGGGCTGCTAGGGGGGATCGCCGGCATCCTGATGGCACCAATTACTCTGATTCACCCAGATCTGGGCGTTCTGATCTTCATCAAGGCCATTGCCGCGGCCATCTTGGGGGGCTTCGACAAACTTCATGGCGCCGTGGTCGGCGGCTTTCTGGTTGGGCTCGTGGAGGTAGTTGTGTCGTTCTACGTCGGCACGATCTACCAAGAGGCCATTCCATTTCTCATCATCCTGCTTGTCCTGTTCATTCGGCCGCAGGGACTTTTTGGCTCCAAGGATGTGATGAGGCTCTGACGAAATGACGATTTCACGTGCCTTGAGTCCGACAACCGTCACCCTCATCCTGATGGGAGCAGTGGCCATTGCGGTACCGTTCTTCACTGCGAGCTATGGCATCTATGTCGCGTCGCTCATGCTGATCAACGTGCTTATCGCCGTCAGCTACAATTTCCTTATCGGTTACACGCAACAGTTCTCGCTGGGTCACGTGGCACTTTATGCGATCGGAGCCTACGGAACCGCCGCCGGCGTAGTCCATTTGGGATTGCCCTACGTGCTCGCCATTCCTTTCGGCGCGACCCTCGCCTGTCTCGGAGGCGTGCTCGTCGCTCTGCCGGCTTTGCGATTAAAGATATTCTACCTGGCGATCTCGACGCTGGCGCTGACCATGCTGGTTCACTGGGGTCTAATGCACGGTGGTGCGCTGACGGGCGGAGGAAGCGGACTTCGCGTTGGCCGTGCCGATTTCGCCGCGATCGGCCTTTCGGCGGATCAAGGCGCATTCTATTTGATCCTTGCAGCGGTGACGGTCATTATATTGATCGCCTACAGGATCATGGCATCTCATGTTGGACGCAGGATGCTCTGCATCGGCGAACGCGAAGTCATCGCGGGCGCGCTTGGCATTCCCGTGTACCATACGAAGGTCAAAGTCTTCGCCGTCAGTGGGTTGCTTGTGGGTCTTGCAGGCGGTTTCGCTGTTCTTCTGCTTGGCTTCGCGGACCCGGAGACTTTCTTCATCATCAACGTCATCCTGTTCTTCATGTTCGTGATCGTGGGCGGGCGAAAGTTCATCCTGGGTTCCGTGGTCGGCGCGGTCTTCCTGACCGGCATGTGGGAGTACCTCCGCCTGCTTCAGGGGCTGCATGAGATCGGGCTGGGCTTGTTATT
Organism: Paracoccaceae bacterium; assembly: GCA_007128995.1. Taxonomy (GTDB): domain Bacteria; phylum Pseudomonadota; class Alphaproteobacteria; order Rhodobacterales; family Rhodobacteraceae; genus Roseinatronobacter. Next base: position 3,823 of record SKWJ01000114.1, on the reverse strand, counting down.
GCTGGCCTTCATGATGTTCATGCCAGTCGGCATCGTTGGAGCGCTGGCAGCCAAGTTCCCCGCATGGCGCGAAATGCGGCATGCGGCCGGCATCGCTGAGCGAACAGATGCTGGCAGAACGACTGAAGTTATCGAGCGGGCGCGCGCGCGCCACAAGGCGCTTGATAGTGACGGGCAGTCGACCGTTGCTCGCATTCCTGCCGCAGCTGGACACAACGATACCGGCGTTCCGGATGGACATTCTTCTGTTTCAGAACCGCCCGTGGTGGAGTTGCTGGGCGTTTCAAAGCGCTTTGGAGGTGTTGTCGCGCTCAACAACATCGAATTGAGCTTCTCGCCCGGACAGATTCACGGCATCATCGGGCCGAACGGTTCCGGCAAGTCGACGCTGATCAATATCATGTCGGGGGTGGTGAAGCCGGACTCGGGTTCACTTCGGCTATTCGACGAGAACGTCACCGGCCAGACCCCGTCGTTGATGGCGCGCAAGGGGATCGTACGTTCATTTCAGGACACCAAGCTGGTGCCGAGCCTCACGGTGCTAGAGAATGTGATGCTGGGAAGTGACAAATGGCGCACGGCCGGTGCGGTTGCGGCCGCCGTGGGAACCAAGACATTCCGCCACGAGGAACGACAGGCCATTTCGGACGCGCGGTGGGCGCTAGATTTCGTGTCGATGTCAGAGTTCGAGAACAGGCTTGGAAACCAACTGTCTGGCGGTCAGATGCGCCTTGTGGAGATCGCGCGAGCCGTAGCCAGTCAGTCGCCACTCATCCTGCTCGACGAACCGGCAGCGGGGCTGTCGCTGAACCGTATCGACTCGCTGCGCAACTTGATCCTGCGCCTCAAGAACGAACTTGGGGTGACGGTAATCCTGGTCGAGCACGTGCTGAATCTGGTGTTCGAAGCATCTGATGACGTCACGGTTCTTGCGGCAGGCGAAGTGATCTTCCGCGGCACGCCTGAGCAGGCCAGAGACGACGAGCAAGTCCGATCAGCCTATCTTGGATCGCATAGATGATGGAAGGGACGGCAGACATGGGAGCACCCCTTCTATCGGCTGGCGGACTGCATGTCGGCTACGGATTGACCAAAGTCATCCGTGGACTGGATTTCGACGTGCAGACTGGCGAAAGATTGTGCATCCTGGGCGGCAACGGATCCGGAAAATCAACACTGCTGCTTGCGATTGCCGGGCTGATCGGCTCCAACACCGGAACGTTGGACTATGAAGGCGTGTCGCTGCACCGCATGGCGCATTTCGAGCGCTATCGGCGTGGCATTGTACTAATTCCGCAGAACCGGATGCTATTTGCAAACAAGACGGTTCGCGAGAACCTCGAACTCGCCTGCCTGAGCATCGGCCTCCGGTCAACTGCGGTTGAGGGACGCCTCGAACGGGTGATGGGAACCCTCCCATTTCTAGAAAGAGCCGCATCGAAGAAGACCGGCCTTCTGAGCGGGGGCGAGCAGCAGATCGTCGCCTTGGGGCGCGCATTGATGGCAGAGCCGAAGCTCTTGCTGATGGATGAACCAACTGCCGGCCTGGCACCGATATGGATCGACCAGATGGAAGAGGGGTTAAAAGTTGCACGCCGCGAGTTCGACCTGACCTATATCCTGGTCGAACAGAATGTCCGCGTCGGTCTGGCCAATACCGATCGGCTCATCGTGCTCCGGAACGGTGTCGTGGCGCTGACCGGAGAGTCGAAATCGATGCGCAACGAGAGCGAGTTGTTCAAGGCATATCTGGGCTGATCGCTTGCATAACTCGGGCGGCACCATACTGGCACAAAGCAACGGAGAAAAGCGATGAGCGGATCAACCACGATGCGATCTTTCCTGGCATCGGTCGAATCCCGGGCCACAAAGTTCCGTGCGTTGTCGTCAAACCCGCCGATACTGGTTTCAGGATCGGGCAGCTGGCTAACCGACGACACCGGAAGACGTTACCTCGACTTTGGGTGTGGGTCGGCGGTGAACAACCTCGGGCACGATCACCCTGCCTTGCGTGAGGCGATCGTTCAACAACTCGGAACGGGCCTGCTGCATGCAGGACCCCATTTCCAGACGGAAATCCATGTCCGCTACTACGAAAAGCTTCGATCGCTCCTGCCAACGTCCCTCAGCCATTTTCACCCCGCTACCAACGGAACCGAGGCCATCGAAGTTGCGCTCAAGATGGCGCAGCTCCATACCGGCGGCTCGCAGTTCATTTCGTTTCGTGGCTCCTATCACGGCCGGACCCGGGGATCGCTTGCGGTTTCGGCGGGAAAGGCGGCCAACGCGGCTCTTGGCGTTACCAGCCCGGCCGCCGCGTTCTTCCAGTACCCGCGTTGCGCGTCGTGTACCCGACGGAAGGACGGCAGTGGATGCTGCGGGTTCGCGCAGACCGAGCTCGAGGACGTGCTTGACGAACCCAAGAACGGACTCGGAAAGCTGGCGGGGATCATTGTTGAACCGGTTCAAGGCACGGGTGGCCTACATGTGCCGCCTGTCGAGTTCCTGCACACGTTGCGCAGCCTCGCGACCGATCTGGGCGTGCCTCTTATCTTCGACGAGGTTTTCACCAACGGCGGACGCACAGGACGTTTCTTTGCATTCGAGCATTTCGGTGTCACGCCAGATATCCTCTGCATGGGAAAAATGATCACCGCCGGAGTTCCCGGCGCCTGCGTTGCGGTGACCGCCGAGATAAACGATGGCCAGGCGGTAGGCTCCCAGACATCTACGTTTCAGTTGGGGCCGCTCAGTGCTGCGGCCGGTCTCGCGGGAATGCGTATCCTTCTTGAAGAGGATCTTCTGGACCGCGCTGCGGAAATCCACGTGCGGACGATTCGGGCCTTGGCCCCACTCTTGTCATTGCCGACGGTCAGGGACGTTCGCGGCATCGGGGCCATGAACGGCATCGAGATCGTCGACGCCGAGAGCGGACGACCCGATACCGCAACGGCAAAGCAACTCCGCGCCCGATTGTTGGAGAACGGCCTGATCACCTATGAATGTGGCAGTCACAACCATGTCATCGGATTATTGCCGCCCCTGGTTATCACCGAAGAAGAACTTGATCAGGGTTTTAGCATCATTTCAGAAGCACTGCTGACCTGAAAGATGGAGTCATACTCGCCTCAGCAATGAACTCGTTCATGAGCAGCGCATTTGGGGAGATCGATGTCAGCCACCCCATCGAAACTGCTGTCAAACACGGAACTTTCCTTATAGTCACCTGAGCCGGTTCGTCAGCTTGGATCGTGTACGCAGAAACATAGCAATGCCAATTTCGAGCCCTGACTTCTGCAAACGTTGACCGACGCCATCAGTATAAGCTTCTCTGACCAGGAGTCGATGACATGACGCGATGCCCTGCAGACAAAACGAAATCTATTTCCCTTTGGAGCAGGCTTTCGGCCGTATTTGAATCAAGAGCGATCTTGAGCTCGCATAGATCTTCGCGTGATGCCTCAAATTCGCGTTGCATTTCCGAAGTTCGTACAGATTCTCCCAAGACCCCCCAGACACGGGCATCGATCGCTCCAGAAAAGAATTCGTCACGCCAAACCCACGGGCAACCATCAAAAGATGAAGATTTGATTTCTGGGTTTATGTATAGCCCGCTTGGCGTGAGCACATCACGCAAAAATGATTCTCATTAATCTCGCGATTCCACGACCGGAGGCGCGGGCTCCTGGCAGGGAAAGTCATAAAACATTAAGGAACGTCTGAAAAACCTCCCACTTTCGGCCTGATCTGATACGCTGAGGCATGCTGCCTAGGAGCCCTGCCGATGCCAAAACAGCCCGCCTTTCCTGGCCTGCGCGATGCG
>SKWJ01000316.1 GCA_007128995.1 Paracoccaceae bacterium | reverse complement strand
GATCAGGGTCAGGCGCTTTGGGCCATATACCTTCGTTAAGCCCAGCGAGGATCACGAGATCCGCCCCTTGAACGCGCGCTTCAAGCGTTCCCCAGATCATGATGTCGGGATGCGCGGCAATCGGCTCACGCACTTCGAAGCCTTGCAGGTATCGGGTCACGAAACTCTCGTAATCCATGGCTGTCAACTCGCCACCATACGGCGCTTCGGTTGCCAGATCGCGCATCGCACGATCCGCAACCTTGCCTGCGGCGGCAGCCCATAACTCACCCGTGTCGCCGGTGGCGCCGGCGGCGACAGTCTCTGCCAGCCCGATATGCGCCGCCACGAGTTCAGTGAGAGCGCGCGGCGCAGGATCAGGCGTGAACGGAAGTGTTGCTATCAGCCACTCTACCCATGCCAGACACTCGGCACGCAGCCCGAAATCGCGCAGAAAGGCCGCATCCGGATAGGCCACCCCCTCATCGCGGATGCGCAATTCAAGATCGCGCGTATGGCGCAGATGTCCACCGCGGTCACCCGAACTATGCGCCAGCGGATGCTTGAGAAGCGTCAGCAACGCTGCACCATCAAGACGCCGCGCCATCAGCGCCGCGACATGGCGCAGGAACCGGCCTGGCGCCGACAGGGCAAGAGGGCGGCCCGCGCTGTCGTCTGGCGTGATCCGCCAGTAATCAAGTGCCGCTGTAACACGCCGTGTCAACTCTCTGTCCGGCGTGATGAGCGCGGCGCGTTGGCCGGTCTCTGCGGCAGTCCGAAGGCGCAGGGCAATCGCCATCGCTTCCATCCGGGGCGAGGGCGCTTCGATCAGGGTCATCGCGGAACAGCCCTCGCCGACACCTTGCAACAAAGGGCCTTCCTCCATCCATTGATCCGTGACTGGCGCCGGACGCAGAGCAAGTGATACAAGTGGACCGCGCGCTGGAACTGGTGCGGCGTGTCCGTCCCAGGACAGCACGTCCCGGGGCGGCATGCCCAGCCCCTGCAAAAAACGCAAAAACCGGAACTGAGGATGATCTTCGGGGGCAAGCCCTTCGTCCAGCGCAGACCAGGTTTCGTCAGGCATCTCGAAATCAAATCCGGGCAATACCACAGCACCTTGCGGCAGTCGCGCGACAGCCTGCATCAACAGGGCGGTTGTCCCCCGCGATCCAGTCGATCCTGCAATGATCACCGGATCCGGCGGGGGCTGATCTTTCCAGCGCACGACCAGCGCTTCGGCCTGCGCGCGCTGCCGACCCTCAGGATCTGGCGCATCAGCGCGAAAAACGCGCTCAGCAAGCGAGATGAAAGCCAGACTGCGCGCCCAATGACCGGAGTGGCGCGATACATCAAGACCGCGCAATGCCTCTGGCGAAACACCCTCAGCCTGCATCTCGGCAAAGAGCCGCGCAAGGCTGTCGGCCAGATCATAGATGGCAGACCGCGGCGCAAGATCCGGCGAGGCGCGCAACAATTGCTCGATCAACTGCGCAAGTTCCAGTCTTCGTCGCAGCGGCGACAAAGGCGGCGGAAGGACCATAGCACCCTCGAAGAGCAATGGCTCGGTCACCAGCCGTATACGCGGCAGCAACCCAGGTCCCTGTCGGACGAGCGCTGCGCGCAATGCTGTACGCATGCGCGAAGAATTCACCAATACCATAACCCGCGCGCGGGCTTCCGGCGACATGGTGGTCAGCCTCTGCGCCAGCCCTGCGGCAAGACACTCTGGGAAATCTGTACCCGGAGGAGAGGCAAATACATGTGCTGCGCGGGCGTCATCGTGGAACATGACGCATCTCTTTGCCAGTCGAACCTGCCGAAAGCCCTGCAACGCAAACGCACCATCGCGCTGCTTTCGACGCAAACACCAGATCACGCGCCTCTGGATCATCCGCCGGCGTCAGGCTCAGATGCAAGGCGCCCTCCGGGATCAGCGGCCCCAGGCGCTCTGGCCATTCGATCAGACAGATCGCATCTTCAAAAGCCTGATCCAGACCGAGTTCGAGAATGTCATCGGGATGTGACAGGCGGTAGAGATCCGCATGCCACAGTTCGACCTCCTTCAGGTCATAAGTCTGGACCAATGTGAAGGTCGGTGACGGGACATCCTCGAAACGGCCAAGGCTGGCCAGACGCGTCTGGATCAACGCCCGAGCAAAATGACTTTTCCCCGCGCCGACAGGCCCCGAGATCAGAACCACATCACCTGCAACCAAAGATGCACCAAGTTGCGCGGCGATATCTGCAGTCGCCTCGGGGGACGGACTTCTGATCTTGCGGGTGTGATCGGGCTTCATATTCGAGGTTCTGCCATGTCTGCACGCCCGCTTCCAGAACCGATTTTTACATTGGATGGACATGCGCCATCGGCGCACATCATGTCGCATCAGGTCTGTCTCGTCATCTGTCTGGCTTTGGCGTAAAAGCCCCCCATCCCAAGACCGGAGATGTCGATGCAACCTCTCTTGCCCCTGACCCGTGACCTTGTGCTGATCGGCGGTGGCCATACCCATGCGCTGATCCTGCATGCATGGTCCATGCGCCCCCTGCCAGGGGTCAATCTCTCGGTCATCAACCCAGATGCAACTGCGCCTTATACCGGCATGTTGCCGGGCTATATCGCAGGGCATTATTCCAGGGAAGATCTTGATATCGATCTTGTGCGTCTTGCCCGCCGTGCGGGGGCACGTCTGATCATGGGACGCGCGACGGGAATTGACCGCGAACGGAAAGTTATCAATGTATCCGGCCGCCCGCCGGTTGCGTATGATATTGTCTCTGTCGATATTGGCATCACCTCTGACCTGCCTGCCATTCCCGGCTACACAGAATTTGCCGTTTCGGCAAAGCCGCTTGGTGCTTATGCCCGCGCATGGGAAAGCTGGCTGTCGTCGCTTGCCGAGGGGCAGAACGCAGCAAAGGTTGCCATCATCGGCGGGGGTGTGGCGGGGGTCGAACTTGCCTTGGCGATGGCCTTTCGCCTGCAAGGGCAAGACGCCGAGATCACCATTATCGACGCCCGACACCTGCTTCCCAATATCGGGACACAGGCACGATCACGGCTTCTCAAGCATCTGACACGTTCGGGCATCCGCACATGCGAAGGGGCGCAGATCTCCGAGATAACCGCTCAAGGCGTGCGGTTGGGAGATGGCACGACAATCGAAGCAAGCCTGATCCTTGGCGCGGCAGGCGCACGCCCTCAGGATTGGCTCCGGACGACAGGGCTTGATTTGACTGGCGGCTTCGTGACGGTCGACAAGCACCTGCGCTCGATTTCCGATCCGCACATCTTTGCTGTGGGTGATTGCGCCCATATGGCCCACGCACCGCGCGCAAAAGCTGGCGTCTACGCGGTGCGGCAGGCCCCGTTTCTGCTGGACAATCTGCGCGCTGCCCTGGGTGCAGGCCGGATGCGCGCCTATCACCCGCAGCGCGACTATCTGAAACTGGTCTCGCTTGGCGACAAGGTTGCACTGGCCGATAAATGGTCGCTTCCGCTGGAAGGGCGCTGGCTGTGGCGCCTGAAAGACCGGATTGATGAAAAATTCATGGGCCAGTTCCGTGACGCACCCCTCATGTCCGCCCCACTGCCACCGGCAATGGCATCCGGCCTGAAGGAGATTCTGGACGACCGGCCCCTGTGTGGCGGTTGTGGCGCGAAACTGGGCGCAGAGGCGCTGCAGGCCGGCCTGCCGAAGAATTGTCGCGCTGGAACGGCGATCGGGATTGGCGATGACGCCGCCATATTGCAGACAGGCGCGGTCAAGCAAGCCATCGCGACCGACCATCTGCGCGCATTTGTTTCAGATCCTTATGTGATGGCACAGATTGCCGCCAATCACGCTTTGGGCGATATCTGGGCCATGGGCGCGCGCCCCCAAGCTGCGCTTGCTTCAGTCACCATACCGCGCATGGCGCCGGCATTGCAGACCCGGACCCTGCGCGAGATACTGGAAGGCGCGACCGCCATTCTTACACCAGCAGGGGCTGAGTTGGTCGGTGGTCATAGCGCGATGGGTGCAGAGATGCAGATCGGCTTCACAGTCACCGGCCTTCTGGAAGGCGGTGCATTGACAAAGACAGGCGCGCGCGATGGGGATGCGCTGGTCCTGACAAAACCGCTGGGAACCGGGGTAATCATGGCTGCCGAGATGCAGGGCGCGGCTCAGGGCGAGATCGTGATGCGGGCGATAACAGCTATGGTGCAGCCTCAGGGGCGCGCCGCCGCTGTGCTGACGCAGCACGCGCATGCCATGACCGATGTGACGGGTTTCGGCCTTGCGGGTCACCTGCTTGAGATGCTGGGCGATGACGACCTCGCCGCCGAGATCAGGCTGAAGGACATTCCCATTCTGGATGGGGCGCAGGCACTGCTCGAAATGGGCCATGCTTCAAGCCTTGCGCCCCTCAACAAGGCCGCAGTGGCGCATGTCCTGATCCCTTCCGGTGTCGATATCCTGTTTGATCCGCAGACTGCAGGCGGGCTGCTTGCCGCTGTCCCTCATGACCGCGCACAGGAACTGGTCGCGACTTTGCAGGCCGAAGGATATCAGGCGGCCATGATCGGTCATGTTTTTACTGCGGCAAAGACGGAAATCATTGTCCGCTAGAGTGGTCACCGACGAAATTGAGGCAATGCGAGCGCGCCGCGACGGGCCGCGGGGCGGCGCTGCCATGTCGCCCGGTTGCAATTCTGGCTACAGCGCGTTCAATCCGGCAAAACCCTCTCAGGGGTGCAACTTTTCAGCGGCCCTTCGGATAGCAACTCGATCAGGCGCAACGCGGCATATGTCTGCGACGCTTCGGAAAGGTCCGGCAGTGCGATTTGCTGAACTTCGGTCTTCCCCGACCGCATCCGCAGGTAGCGCGGGTCATAATGCTGCACTATCAGCGCTTCAGCAAGGTCCCGAAACTGTCCGGTCGCGGCCAGTTTCTGCCAGCGATCAATCAGTTCGGCCGCATGGAAGGGACGCAGCGCGTCGATGATGGATTGAAGTCTGGCAGGCGCATCGGTTAGGTCGTGATAGGCATCGAGAGAATAGGCCGCACGGGCCGCAATCGGCGCCGTGATCCGCACCCGCGTTGCGCCCTGCATCGCATGCCAGATCGCTGGCGGCAGCCGCAGCGCGCCAATCCGGTTCGATTCTGCCTCTATCAGCACAGGACGCGTTGGATCCAGTGCAAGGATCGCCTCGGCAAGACAGGATTCGAACAGTTTCTGCGCGGGCTGTTCTTCTACCGCCCCGAAAAGAGACCCGCGATGCCGTGCCAGAGCTTCCAGATCGATCACCTGCCCGCCCAAGGCGGACACGCGCTTCAGGATTTCCGTCTTTGCGCTGCCTGTGCCGCCATCCAGCAAAACTATGCGGGATGGAAACGGGCTTTCATACAAAAGCTCTTGTACCAAGTGTCGATACCGCTTGTATCCGCCTTCCAGCACCGCAACACGCCATCCGATCTGCCTGAGGATCATCGCAAACGCCCCTGAGCGCTGCCCGCCGCGCCAGCAATACACTAAGGGCTGCCATCCGCCGGGTTTGTCAGACAAAGGGCCCTGCAAATGCGCCGCGATGTTTCGCGACACCAGAGCAGCACCGAGCTTGCGCGCCATGAAAGGGCTATCCTGCTTGTATATTGTGCCCACCCGCACGCGCTCTGCGTCATCGAGCACAGGCAGGTTTATCGCGCCCGGCAAATGATCCTGCGCGAACTCTGCCGGTGCGCGGGCGTCGATCACCGTGTCAAACTGTGCTGCCTGCAGCGCCTGCAGGGATGTCGGGGAAAAAATCATCTGAACCTCCGGCCGAAGCCTTGGCGACGACGGCACCGGGGGTCAAGAGGCAGGCGCCTCAATCCTGTGCCCGCAATATTTGGGCCGGACGGACAGACAATGGCCTTAGCGCGAATAACAGCCCGGCAAGAAGCGTTGCCAGAACCCCACCAAGGACAATCGCGATCGCCGAATAGGGTTCAAACTGATAGCTGGCCCCCATCACGAACCGCATTACG
>SKWJ01000472.1 GCA_007128995.1 Paracoccaceae bacterium | reverse complement strand
CCCGGCAAGAGGACGCCCAGTCTATGATACAAGCCTTGACCCTGATCCTGTCCTGTCAACTGGCAGGCGAAATCCTGACCCGCCTTCTGGGCTGGCCGGTCCCCGGACCGGTTTTCGGAATGGCACTGTTGTTCGCCTTGATGCTGGCATCGCCGCGTATCGCTACGGCCGTCATTCCCACCGCCGAGGGGATTCTGCGACATCTGTCGCTTTTGTTTGTCCCTGCGGGTGTTGGTGTGGTGGGACATCTGCCCCTTTTGGCGACATATGGGTTTGGGGTCGCGCTGGCGTTGGTCGTCTCGACTGTCCTTGCCATTGGTGCAGGCGCGGTTGCCTTTGTTTTGGCCGCGCGCGCATTTGGCGGCGCAAGCCCGAAGGACATGCCGGATGCGTGATTTCTCGGAAATCTGGTCATACCTTGCCGAAACGCCGCTTATCTGGTTGAGCGCGACCCTGATTGCCTATCTGATCGGGGACTGGTGCGCGGCGCGCGCAGGGCGTGCACCGCTGGCGAATCCTGTGCTGATTGCCGTGATCGTGCTTGCAGGACTGCTTTGGGCCACGGGAACAAGCTATCCGCAATATTTCGAAGGGGCACAATTCGTGCATTTCCTGCTGGGACCGGCGACGGTCGCTCTGGCAATCCCGCTCTGGATGCAGCGGCATGCGATTCGCAACGCGCTGGTGCCGATCCTCGTGGCGCTTGTCGTGGGGTCCGTCACTGCAGTGCTGTCGGCGCTTGCGATCGGGCATGCGCTTGGGCTGACCCCAGAACTGCTTGCCACTCTGGCCCCCAAAAGCACCACGGCCCCGGTCGCGCTTGGGATCAGCCAGTCGCTTGGCGGCTCTCCGACACTGACCGCGGTTCTTGTCATCCTGACCGGCATTATCGGCGCAATCGTTGTCACACCGCTTCTGAACGCGCTGCGTATTCGCGATTGGCGGGCCCGCGGGTTTGCTGTTGGGGTCGCTGCGCATGGGATAGGGACCGCGCGTGCGTTTCAGGTTAATCCTCAGGCGGGCGCATTTGCCGGAATTGGCATGGCGCTGAACGCCCTGCTGACAGCCTTTCTGGCCCCGTGGGCGCTGAGCTTGTTCTTGTGAAACGACGAATAAGCGCTGTGTTCCACAACCGGCCTGTCGGGGCCACTGTTACCCGTGCTCTTTGAGCAAACGACGTTTTTGCTTGTCCCAGTCCCGCTTGGCCGCTGTTGCGCGCTTGTCGGCCAATTTCTTGCCCTTGGCGACACCGATCTTCAGCTTCACCAACCCGCGATGGTTGAAATACATCACCAGTGGCACCAGCGTCATGCCATCCTTCGCTGTGGCAGCCCAAAGACGTGACAATTCCTTTCGCGAGGCCAGCAACTTGCGGCGTCTGCGTTCATCATGCCCGAAGGTCTTGGCCTGCGCATAGGCGCCAATATAGGAATTGACCAGCCACAGTTCGCCGTTCTCTACGCTGGCGTAGCTTTCTGCGATATTGGCCTTCCCACCGCGAAGGGATTTCACCTCGGACCCGGTCAGCATGATCCCGCATTCAAGATCACTTTCGATCGCGTAATCAAACCGCGCGCGGCGGTTCTCGGCGATGATGCGGTAATTCGGGTCGGATTTCTCAGCCATCGGTGTCAGATAAGGGGGCTTTGGGCCGCTGTCTAGGGCTTGAGGCGCACCTGCATCGCATTGCCTGCCGATTTGCGCAGTTCGAACGCCCCCGTGCGCGCAACCAGCTCGCTGAGTTTTACGCAGCCATAGTTGCGGCTGTCAAAGTCCGGGTTGGCCGCAACGATGAACTGGCCCAAGGGCCCGAGCGAAAACCATTCCTCATCCTTATCGATATGTTGCATCGCGGCCTCGATCAGCGGAATCGCGTCCGAGGGGGCCAGTTTCGCACCCTTCCCAAGCTTGTCAGGCTCTGTCTCGGGCAGGATATTCTCGACGAAGATGAACCGCTTGCAGGCCTTGCGAAAGGCCTCAGGTGTCTTGCGCTGTCCGATCCCGTAGACGTCAAGCCCCTGTTCGCGAATGCGGCTGGCAAGGCGCGTGAAGTCGCTGTCAGAACTGACCAGCACAAAGCCATCGAAACGGCCGGAATGCAGCAAATCCATCGCGTCAATTACAAGTGCAATATCGGATGAGTTCTTGCCAACTGTATTCGCGGGCTGATGGTGCGGGACAAGCGCCAGCATAGGCAGCTTGTCCTGCCAGCCCGACATCTGGCTGCGCGAAAAATCTCCATAGATCCGCCGCACGCTGGCTTCTCCCAGCGACGCAATTTCCTCGAACACGGCCTCGGCCCAGCGGGGCGAGGAATTGTCAGCATCTATCAGGACAGCCAGAAGCGGGATTCCTGCGCGCGCCATGCGTCGTTCCTTTCATTCTTCCTCTGGTTGGGCCAGAGTATCACACCCCGGCTGAAGGGTGCGATACATGACCAGCGCATCGACATAGCCTTCGGTCGGATGACGGAACGCCCCGGGCAGACGTCCCACGACTTCGAATCCATGGGCCTGCCACAATGCCACGGCGCGCGTATTTGTTGACACAACGAAATTGAACTGCATGGCGCGAAAGCCGCGCTTGCGCGCTTCTTCCAGAGCATGGTGCAGCATCGCGCGCGCGACCCCGCGTCCATGTGCATCCGGGGCGGTGACAAAGCCGCAATTGCACACATGTGCACCGCCGCCCTGCTGGTTGGGGCAAATATAATAGCTGCCAAGAACTGCACCGCGCTGCTGCGCCACGAAGGCGTCATGTGTGCCCCCTCGCCACCAGTCAAGGGCACGCTCGCGGCATATTTCCGGATCGATGGCATAGGTCTCGCCTGCCCTGAAGACAGGCGCGAGCATGGACCACAGCGCCCCGTCATCTGCCTGATCGACAGGCCGGATCGCCAGATCCATCTGCGCCGTGTTCACTCAGAACTCCACAACTGCCCGGATCGATTTGCCTTCATGCATCAGATCGAACCCTTCGTTGATCTGATCCAGCGTCAGCTTGTGCGTGATCATCGGATCAATCTCGATCTTTCCATCCATGTACCAGTCCACGAAACGCGGGACATCTGATCGCCCTCTCGCACCCCCGAAGGCCGTTCCTTTCCAGACCCGCCCCGTCACAAGCTGGAAGGGCCGTGTCGAGATTTCGGCACCCGCCGGGGCCACGCCAATGATGACCGAAACGCCCCAGCCCCGATGCGAACATTCAAGCGCCTCGCGCATCACGGTTACATTGCCGGTGGCGTCAAACGAATAGTCCACACCGCCGATTGCATCATCGCCGCGCTGTGTCAGCTTGATGATCTCGGCGACCGTGTTTTCAACCTTCGACGGGTTGATGAAATGGGTCATGCCGAATTTGCGCGCCATCTCTTCCTTTGAATCGTTCAGATCTACACCGATGATCATGTCGGCGCCCGCCATACGCAGCCCTTGAATGACATTCAGCCCGATGCCACCGAGCCCGAACACAGCCGCTGTCGATCCGATCTCGACCCCGGCAGTATTGATCACAGCACCAATCCCGGTGGTGACACCGCAGCCGATATAACAGATCTTGTCGAATGGGGCGTCGTCGCGGACCTTGGCGAGGGCGATCTCGGGCAGGACCGTGTGATTGGCAAAGGTCGAGCAGCCCATATAATGATAGATCGGTGTACCATCGAGCATGGAAAAGCGCGTCGTGCCATCTGGCATCAGGCCCTGACCCTGGGTGCCACGAATGGCCGTGCAAAGATTTGTCTTGCCGGACCGGCAGGAATAGCATTCGCGGCATTCGGGTGTGTAAAGCGGGATCACATGATCGCCGGGTTTCAGCGTCGTGACGCCTTCGCCGACTTCAAGAACGATGCCTGCGCCCTCATGTCCAAGGATCGATGGGAACAGGCCTTCGGGGTCTGCACCCGAACGTGTAAACTCGTCCGTATGACAGATGCCGGTGGCCTTGACCTCGATCAGAACTTCCCCGGCCTTGGGTCCGTCCAGGTTGACCTCCATGATTTGCAATGGTTTTCCAGCCTCAAGGGCGACAGCCGCACGAGTTCGCATGCCAAGTTCTCCTACCAGATTACGCCCGACAACATGGCCTGGAACACAGGGCAGGGGCAAGCGCAAGAACGTCACTTTTCGCGACTATCGCGGCATTTGCAGCAAAGACTTGATTTCGCCGTCATGCAGGCACAAACTGTCACGGATGAATATGCAAGCATCTTTCAGCGGGACCGAGCAGAGCGTCAGCTTCGACAGGCGAGAGCTGGGTGTGATCCTGTCGCTTTACGGGCGCATGGTCGCTGCGGGTGAATGGCGCGATTACGGGATATCCTGCCTGCGCAATTCGGCTGTGTTTTCCGTGTTCCGGCGCACGGCAGAGCATCCACTCTACCGGATCGAGAAACATCCTGCACTGCGGCACAAGCAAGGCATGTATGCGGTGATCGGCATGGACGGACATATTCTGAAGCGCGGCCATGATCTGGCGCAGGTCCTGAAGGTGCTGGACCGCAAGTTGTTGCGCATCGTCGAGGGTTGATCTGCGCAGAGCAGATGATCAGCCCACCCCATCGCTCAGGCAGGCGGCCCCTTATCCTGTCAGTACGCGCGCTGGGCTATGGGCCGCAGGGAACTTGTGCAACGCAGAAAGCGACGCTAGTCTTGGGTCAGGTCTGACCAGAGCTGACCAGAGAAACGAGGACTAACGGGAGGAAGATAATGACTTACAAAGTGGCGGCATTCGGGGTCGCGGCCTTACTGATGGCCGCGCCAGTTCAGGCGCAACAACTGTCCATAGCCACCGGTGGCACGGGCGGGGTGTATTTCCCCTATGGCGGCGGATTGGCTGAAGTGATCAACAATCATGTCGAGGGCGCGACCGGCAGTGCCGAGGTCACAGGCGCGTCGGTTGAGAATGTGGCGCTGATCTCGCGGGGTGACAGTGATCTGGCCCTTGCGCTGGCCGATACTGTCTATCAGGCCTTTCACGGCGAAGGCGCATTCGAGGGGCGGCAGGTCAGTGAGTTGCGCGCGCTGGCGTCAATCTATCCCAATGCAGTCCAGATCGTGACGCTTGCCGACAGCGGGATCAGCAATATCGAAGATCTGCGCGGCAAGCGCGTTTCGGTCGGGGCGCCGGGGTCAGGGACTGAAGTCAGCGCCCAGACATTGCTGGCCGCCAATGGGATCACCTATGATGATTTCGAGGCGCAGCGGCTGAATTTCAATGAAACCGCCGACGCCTTGCGCGATGGTGACATTGATGCCGGTTTCTGGAGCGTCGGGCCACCCACAAGCTCGATCATGAATTTGGCAACCACCCGCTCGATCAGTCTTGTTGCGATGACCGAGGATCAGATCGCCGCCGCGATCGAGGCTGAACCGACCTTCGCGCCATATACATTGCGTGCTGGCCTATATGACGGCATGGCAGAAGGTGTTCCCTCCATATCGACGCCGAATGTCCTGATCGTGCATATGGATATGGATGAGGATCTCGCCTACGAGATCACGAAGGCGATGTACGAGAATGTTGATGAACTCATCGCCATTCATCCGGCCGCGAATGATACGACAGTGGACTTCTCGACCGACTCGACGCCAATTCCGTTTCATCCCGGCGCATTGCGGTATCTCGAGGAAGTCGGGGCCAGTGTGCAGGACCATCAGCGTCCGTGATGCACAGGGTTCGGGGGCGGCTTCTTGGAGTCGCCCTTGCTCTGGCGTCTCCAGTCGCGGCAGACATGCTCGAGGTCCGGCTGGGCACAGGCGATCTGTTGGCAGAGTGGCCCATGACTGACGGACAGGAGCTGTGCCTGACATGGGCGCATTCCGTGACAGGGGGCAAGGTGATCGATTGCTTTGCCAACGATGCCGGGCGTCTGACGCTCGCGCGAAGCTATCTGCATGACTTCGCTGCGGGTCTGGGCGAGGTTCCGGGTCGCGGGATGATCCGTGCGGCGGATGGGGGTGGCTACTGGATTGATGCCATTTCCGAGCCTCTGCCAGAAAACGCGCTG
>SKWJ01000299.1 GCA_007128995.1 Paracoccaceae bacterium | reverse complement strand
TGGTGGATGCGAAACGGTCTGTGTCGCAGGTTACATGCAAGGCGGTGGCTATGGGTTTACCTCGCGCATGTTCGGCATGAATTGCGACCTGGTCGAGGCCGTGACCATGGTTCTTGCCGACGGTACCGTCGTTCGGGCCTGCGCCGAAAACCGTCCGGATCTGTTCTGGGCCGTGCGCGGTGGTACCGGGTGCCAATTCGGAATATTGACAGAGATCGAATACCGGCTTGTCGAACTGGATAAGATTTGGGGGTTCGGGCTGCGCTTTCCGCTGTCTTGCCGCGCAGAGGTGGACATCGCCAGTCGCGTTCTGCGCGACCTGCAGGATGGCTATACTGATGGCGGTGCGCCCGATATCGGGATGCAAGCCCTGCTTATCAATGTGCCCACAGCACAAGACCCCGCTGCCCAAACCCCCGCCCTGCTGATCCGTGGGCTCTGCAACGGCTCTGAAACACACACCCGGGCGGCACTGGGTCCGCTGCTGGCGCATATCACCGATGAGGCAGGACAGATCGAGATATGGCAGCAGGGGCGCTATCTTGAACTTAATGAAATGCTGCTGCAGACGGCAAATCCGCCGGGTATGGATCTGCCCACCGTGTCCATGAATACCAAGCCGCTGGTCGATTGCCGGATCATCGCGCATCATCACGGGCCAGAGCGGTGGCGCGACGTGATCCTTCATTTTCTGTCCGCCCCCGACAAGACAAGTTTCATCGCGCTGGAATGTTATGGCGGTGCGGTCAATGCGCAGATGCCAGATGCCATGGCCTTTGTGCACCGCACGGACAGTCTGGATTTGTTCGCCTGGTCCTTCTGGACCTTCGAGGAGACCGAGCCTGCCGCGACCGAATGGCTGGACGGCTTTGCCCGGATCGCCGAAAGCATGGGCACGGGCCGACGCTATCAGAATTATCCACGCCGCGGCGCCCCAAATTTTGCCGAGGCCTATTTCGGAACCAACCTGCCGCGTCTTGTCGAGATCAAGCGCCGCCATGATCCGACAGGCCTGTTCGATTACGAACAAAGCCTGCTGCGCCGGGCAGCCACGTGACCGGCGCGGCCCCCATCAACGCTTCGGGCTGTGCCTGCTGCGACGATGATCAGGGCACCTGCGCCCCCTGGTGTGGTCGCGATCCCGCACAGGGCCGCGTGGTCGCGATCTTTCTTGACCCGCCGATGGCGATTGCGCGTGTCGGCGGCGCAGACCAGCCCATGGATGCCTATGCATGGCAGATGGATGAAAACCCGCATCGCGGCGTCCAGACCCATATCGTGCCTGCTCTGTCACTGATCCTGCAATCCGAACGCGGCGATGGCCACTGGCCGCACAGGCTTGTTGCGCGACTGCCCGACCGCATCACCTTCAAGGACAGGGCAGGGCGGATCAAGCCAGTTGCGCCGTTTTTTGAGATCTGGGCAACATTGCAAGATCCCGATGGCAGCACTGTCGCAGTTCCGGTGACCGAAGCCTTCCTTCAGGCACGCAAGGCGCAACTCAGCGATCTGATCTTCACTGTCGATGCCGGAAACCGCAAGGCGCAGTCGCGCACCAAGCTCGCGTCCTGTGCCGCACTCGCGCATGTGGTGTTTCCGGCGGACGCATACTGGCCGCACCGTCTGGATGCGATCAGCCCGCGCACCCGCGATCAGGTACCCCTTGTCCGGCCAGACGCCCCGCTACCGCTTGGCTCGGTCCAGACATTCGTGCCAAATCACGAGAATTGGTGCTGCCAGACGCGGCTGGATCAGGTGCGCCTGCGCTTTACCCCCGGCAAGGGCGAGACGTTCGGCCCACCGGATGCGACGATTGCCACAGCCTCGCCGCGCACTCCGGGGGATTTTGAACCTGCTGTCACTGAATATGGCACGGCCCATGCGATGACGCGGCCTGAAAACCGGATCCTGAGTGGTGACACACCCTGGTCGGGCTTCAATTTCCGGACTGGGGGCACACCAAAATGGCCGACCCCCCAGGACAGCTATGACGGCGCGCGTGAAGGGGCCGGCGATGGCTGGGGCACGATTGACGACACCTGTGATCTGATTGTGCAGGCCGCGCTGACCATCGAGAACCGCGTTTTCAGAGCCAAGGCGCGCGCTTTTGCCGGCCCTCCTGATTTCGCGCCGGATCGCCGCCCGATGTATTCCATCCGGGATGAGCTGGAAGATCGTGAACTGCCCGAGGCAACGCCGGATCTGACAACCACCCCTGATGAGATCCTCGACCTGTTCCGGCGGATCTTTGAAACCGCCAGTCTGGTCAATCTTGACCAGCGCCGCGCCTGGGCGCTTGGCGGAAATGCTGGCATGCTGGGCGGTTCCAGCGCTGATGACCCGGACTGGGATGCGGGCCTGTCGCCGCGTCTTGGCCCCAAAAGCATGCGCGCCGAAGATGCACCCTATGCGCAGATCACCCCGGACTATACGCCCGGGCAGGGGGCAACGCGGGTCCCGGCATCCGGGGCGCCCGACACGCTGCCTTACACTCTGGTGGTCCAGCAGGTTCATGCGCGGATGGCTGACAGTCCGATTCTGCGCGAATTTCTGGCCCGCCGGCCCGACAGGGTTCGGCAGATCATCCGCCCCCCTTTTGGCCATGTCGCCGATCTGCCCGCGCGTGTCGGTATCCGCAAGCCTGCCGAAGTGCCGGTCGGGAAATGGGATGCGGAAGATGGCGCAGCGCGCAGGGAACCTCGCTCGCAGCCTCCGCCGCGCTACCGCGATCCGCGCGATGTCCTCGATCTTGCCTATGACATGCGCATGCCGCCCTTCATGCGCCATTCCATGGGGGTGCCGCTCAGCATCACGCGGCGCCAGTATGACTTGCTGATGGGTTATCTGGACCGGTTGGAAACCGACCCAAGCTGGCGCGCGGACCCTGCGGCCACCCTGGATGGAGGGCAGTGTGACTAAGGCTCCGCAACCGCTGAACCGCGCGGCCATTCTGGGGCCGCCCTATCCGCAGCCAGTGTTGGGCAATCCTGTCTCGACGCTGATGGAGTCGGGCGTCGGGAATTGTTATCCGGGCCTTGAATTCGACATCCGCCAGCTGGATGTGCGGTTTTTTCCCGGCCTGACATTCGAGTTTCTTGGCCTTGAACCCGCTGGCCCCGACGGCACGCAGGGCGCGCGGCTGGTGAATGCAGACGTGGAAAGCGATCCGCTTTTTGCCGAAGATGCTGCTGAGAATGCGTCATGGCTTGCGGCGTTGAAGCGGCAGCTGAACGGGGCCGAAGGCGCGGCGCTGGGCGATGGTGACTGGTATTTGCACGCAATCGAACAGCGGGGCCAGCGCATCGAGCTTTATGATTTCAACGTCTTCCAGAATGCGATTCAGATGACACCCTATGAAGGTGAAACCTGCTGGTGGATCATTCGCGGGATCGAGGCAGGTGTCGATCTGACAATCCTGCTGACACAGCGTGCCGCAAACGGACAACCTGTTGGCAACCCGGTCGTGCTGCATGGGCAGCGTCGGCGTTTTCTGGACGCGACAGGCATGATCCCGGATGTGTACCGCGCGGGAGAGTTGACCGCGTCGATGTGCAGCCCGTGGACCCATGATTTCCGTGATTGTGCCTGTCAGTACTGGGCGTCCAATCATCCCGATGTGGTGCTTGGACAGGTTGTCGGGCCAGCACAGGAAGATGGGACATCTGCAACAGATGATGGGCAACCGGTCACGTTTCTGGACTGGATGCGCCGTCGCGGTGCAGGACAGGACACAGCCGCCGCCCCCACGCAGGAACGTGCGCGCCCTAGCAGATATGACCCCTATGAGATCAACCTGCATTGGCAGGAGCTGGATTTTGTCCTCAATGGAATCGAGGCTGACGGCACAGAGGCAACGCCGCCTCTGGCCGGGCTGCACGCTGCTTATCCGTCCATCGGGCATGCGATTGACGAGTTGACCAACACGCTGGCCCCACTCGAATTCACGCTGTCCATGGTCTATCTTTATGCCTACTTCTCGCTGCGTGCGCCTGAAGAGGTCAGCGCGCAAGAGCGCGCGACATGGCCCACGCTGCCCGATGATCTGCGCGCTGCGCGCCAGTTGATCCTGTCGGTCGCGCTTAGCGAAATGACGCATATGCGCTGGGTCAATCAGGTGCTCTGGCTGCTGGATCGCGCAGGTCGTTATCCGCACGGTCAGTATCAGCCAGTGATCCGCCCCGACCTTGGGGCATACCCTTCGGGTGACGCAGGCGACGATGACGACTCGCTGGAAGCGCGCGTGCGGCAACTGCGCGCGGCAAGTCATGACGTGATCTCGGAATTTGTCAGGATCGAGCGCCCTGCCGGCCGGTTGGATCGCGAATATGCAGGGCTGGTCGATTATCTGCGCGAGAATGCCGATGACTATCCAGCCGGGCTTTATGAACTGGCGGTCCGGATCGACAGCGACGGTTTGCAGCATTTCCACAAGTTCAAGGAAGTGGAAGGCATGCTGTTGCGCTATGCAGCAATGCCTTCGCTGTATCTGCGACCGGTTGAACTGGCAGATCCTGATGATCCGGCGGTTGCAAAGGCGCTTGACCTGCTCTCAGATATCGTGGCGCAGACAGAGGCAGGGTATCGGGCAGAACATCACGACGATCTGCGCAAGGCAGATATCTGCATCCAGAATGCCCGGGCTGCGATGCGCGCCTTCCAGACCGAGGCAGAAGCCTTGGCCAGCGGGGCCAGAACCGGGCGCAGCCTTGGCATACCCTTCTTTGCCGCCTGGCAGGGCAGGTGCGATGACCCATGAGATCATCAGCGCCGCGCGCCCGCGCAGCAAGCATGCCCATCTGGCAGGGCGGATTGCGATCATGGCCGAAACAACTGCCCTTTATGGACTGGAGGATTCCCAGATCGCGCAACTGGCCGCAGCGCTGGACCATGGCGATACCGGAACGGCAGAGGTTCTGGCCCAGCTTGGGCTAAATGCGCCCGATCAGCTTGACCCGCCCGAAAGCCTTGTGCGCCCGGTGCGGGCCCTGGCGCTGAACGTGGCACAGACCTGCAATCTGGCCTGTGTCTATTGCTATGCATCCGGGGGGAATTTTGGCGGTCCGGACAAGCGCATGTCGCCGGACGTCGCATCGCGCGCGATCGAGGCGCTGATCGATGGAACACCGCCCGGTGGCAGCGTGAAGATTGCCTTCATGGGGGGCGAGCCGATTGCAGCGCGCGGTTTGATCCGCGCCTGTGTGATGCAAGCGCGCAGCCGCGCGGCAGCGCGGGCCATTTCGACAGGCTTTTCCATCACCACCAACGCCACCCTTGTGACCGAAGATGATGCGGCGTTTCTGGCCGAGCACGGTTTCAGTGTGACCGTCAGTCTTGACGGTGGGGAACTCGTCAATGACAGGCTGCGCCCGACGCGCGGGCGCAGTGGCAGTTTTGCCCGCGCAGCGAAAGGTGTGTCGTATTTATGCGCCCATCGCGACAGGATCGCGCTGAGCGCTCGGGTGACAGCCACCCCCGAGAATCTGGACCTCGAAGCCACGCTCGACGCGCTTGCGGCCATCGGTTTCACCTCGGTCGGCGTGTCACCAATGATCGCATCACCGAGCGGCGATGGCGCGCTGAGCGGGCAGGATTTCGAGGCGCTGCTTGCGGCAATGATCAGGTGTGGTGAGGCGTGGATGCAGGCAACGCTTGCGGGGCGCCCCCATCCATTTGCAAATCTTGCCACGGCGCTGGCGGAACTGCATCGCGGACAGCCCAGACGCCATTCCTGTGGCGCGGCCCGCGATTATCTGGCGGTTGATGCCTCTGGCGACTATGCCGCCTGCCATCGCTTCGCCAATGATCCCGCAGGGCATATGGGGTCACTGGCCGATGGCATAAATCACCTTGCCCGGCAGGACTGGCTGTCGGCCCGCACGGTTGAACGCCAGCTTCCGTGCCAGAGCTGCTGGGCAAGGCGTCTTTGCGGGGGCGGGTGTCATCATGAAGTTCTGCATGCTGGCCGCCCTGCCTGCGATTATGTGCGCGGTTGGCTGCATTTCGCGATCCTCGCCTATTCCCGGTTGAATGCCGAGCGCCCGGACTGGT
>SKWJ01000118.1 GCA_007128995.1 Paracoccaceae bacterium | reverse complement strand
GCTGTTTCATGAACACCTGCCCCAGCGCCTGTGCCACCAGAACACGCCGCCCCGACTGGGTTTCATAGACCCGCGCACCTTGCCCCGGCGCGCCCGATTTTGCCAGGTTCAGCGGGCGCAGGACACGCGGCTCCTGATCGATGAATTCGCGCATCGGGCGTTGGTCGAAGGCATGATCGCCCAGGGTGATGCAATCGGCCCCTGCAGCGAGAAGCGCCTTGGCATGCTCTGGGGACAGTCCCATGCCGCCGGTGGCATTCTCGCCATTCACGATCACGAAATCCAGCCGCCACGCATCGCGCATCCGCGGCAGCGCCTCGCTGATCGCCGCGCGCCCCGCCCGGCCCATGACATCACCCAGAAACAGTATTTTCATGGATCACAGGCTTAGGGCGCAAGCGCCGCCGGAGCAAGGCTTAACCGCGTGTCTGCTGCGGATTGCCAGCCAATCCCGCGACCGGGGGGGACGACATCCGCCCGACGATATCTGCGCGGTTCAGACAGGCCTCGACCTGTTCACACCACTGCGCGCGGCGCGGCAGCAATGTCCGCCGATGCGTCTGCCAGCCCTCTGCAAGCTCGGCCAGAAGCTCTGGCGTTGCGCCCACTGTCTCGATCAGGCACCAGCGGTTCCATTCATAGGCAATGGACCAGTTTTCCGTATCCAGCCGCGCCTCGGGCAGGCGATAGTGAAAGGTTGGCCGCCCCCCTTTAAGGTGCTCGGGCGGCACATCGGTCAGTGCCAGCGCTGCCAGATGCTCAAGCGCGGGCAGCAGATCAAGGCCATGATTGCGCGTCGGCGCGTGATGCGCATAGAGGCGCGCAAATGCAGCAACATCTTCTGTCGCTGCCTTGCCTGCGCCAGCGGCGAGAGCATCGACCAGCGCTGGCGGCCAGGGTGCAACGAAGGGCAGGACGCGCCGCGCCATATCCAGCGGATCGGACTGGCGCAACCAGTCTTCCAGCAGGCCATAGGCGCTGGCCACTGACACCAGCGCCCCGACGCATCTTCCGCGCCCGGCGTCATCTGTCCCTGCGGCCACCATTCCGGGCAATTCGGGGTTCAGATGCACTCCGAACCCGTATGCAAGCTTCGCCTGTGTCCCCAGTGCCCCGGCAGCGCGGAGCGCGCGCACCAGATCATCCGCCCGCACCATCTGGCTTTGCGCAAGCGGTGCTGTGACAATTTCCACCGGGACCAGATCACCCAGCGCCTGCGCTGCCAGATCCTCGGCCCATTTCTTCTTGAGCGAGATATCAAGCTCGACCTTTACCCGCCCGCAGACCCCACCTTCCACCGTGATCACGCGTTCGGATTGCGGCATCAGGCGGCCGCCCCACAAATCCTGAACCAGTTCGGCGGCTTCGGCCACGCCCATACCGGCGAATTCAATCTCCACCCCGGTGCGACGTGACTTTGACACCGCGCAGCGCGGGGCGGGGCGGGATGGTCGGGCAGGGCAAGAAACCTGTCCGTGGGGATCATGTCATGCAGCATCCTTGCCCAAGGCCCCTTTCGCGTCAGTCATCCACGGCATCAAGGCCCGGTTCACCGATCAGACGATACACCCATGCCTCTGTCCCGTCTTCAAGCTCCATCAGGTCTCGGCGGTATTTTCGACCAGTCCGTTCATACCGGTCAAGACGCAGCAGTTCTTCTGCCGTGACAGTGAAGCGCACACCGCCCAGCACTGTGTCAGGCGAATCCCGGATATCCCGGCGATTGCGCTGCCAGCCCCGCAACGCGGCCGGTTCGGCTGGCACATGCCGGCCCACGACCACGAAACGCACAACAGGGTTGGTCAGCGTCGCAAAGCCGAAAACAGGGTTTTCCCCCTCCAGCGGTGGCGCGATACCGGGTTCCAGCCGGGGCAGGTAGACCGGCGCGCGCGTCACGATCAGCCACAGGCCCAGAAGAATGGCCAGAGCACCCAGCAAGATCAGCAGTTTTGGCGAAATCCATGGCATTTTTCTATATCTAGTCTCTGCCATCTGACAAAAAAGCCTGAAGCGGGGCCTGTGGTCCTGCCCTGTGCAAAGTCATCGCCAGCAACCACCGCGCCCTAGCCCGCTCGTTCATGTGGCAGGCCCTGCGCAGCACGCGCATCGCGCCGTTTACGCAACACTTCCCAGATGTAAAGCGCCATCGCGGCCCAGATCATCGGGAAGGCCACCAGCCGCGCACCCTCAAAGGGTTCGCGGAAAATGAACACCGAGATCAGAAAGATCATCGTCGGGATCGAATAGCTGGATATGGCGATGGTCGACAGATTGAGCCCCTTCGCGCCATTCGCATAAAGAATCAGCGGGACCGCCGTGATGACACCGCAGCCCAGAAGCAACGCCCAGTCCAGCGCGCTGGCCCCGGCGGAATAGAGCACGCCCTGCGCCTGCGCATAGGCCAGATAGCCCAGTGCCACCGGCATCAGGATCAGCGCCTCGAGCGCGAAGCC
Source organism: Paracoccaceae bacterium (assembly GCA_007128995.1). Classification (GTDB taxonomy): domain Bacteria; phylum Pseudomonadota; class Alphaproteobacteria; order Rhodobacterales; family Rhodobacteraceae; genus Roseinatronobacter. The sequence continues at coordinate 3,597 of SKWJ01000118.1, read as the reverse complement.
CTGATTGGGACCGATGGGCAAGGCGCGTTTGAAAAACGCATAGCTGCCCCAGCTGAAGACAATCATCAGCGCCCCAAGGGGCAGACTGCCTGCTTCAAGCGTCAGCACCAACACCGCAGCCGTTGCCAGCCCAACTGCCCCCCATTGCCGCAATGACAGACGCTCGCCCAGCAGTGTCGCGCCCAGAAAGACGGCGAAGATGGGGTTAATATAATAGCCCAGCGCCGCCTCCATTGCCTGACCGGATTGGATCAGCCAGACATAGGTTCCCCAGTTCACTGAGATCAGCGCCGCGGTAACGCAGGCCATGCCCAACATGCGCGGGTTGCGAAAGGCGGCCCGCAGATCAGCCGTGCGGCCCAGCCAGACCAGCAGCCCCAGCGCCACAGGGACAGCCCAGATCACGCGATGCGCGATCACTTCGACTGTGGGCACATGTTCCAGCGCCTTGAAATAGAATGGCAGCCCGCCCCAGATCAGAAAGGCAGCGCCTGCAAAGGCAAAGCCGCGCGGTGTGTCTTCGCTCATGCGCCCAGCCCTGCCTGCACGCAAGCCATGAAATCCTCGCCCCGTTTCTCGAAATCGGGGTATTGGTCAAAACTTGCAGCGGCAGGGGCCAGCAACACCACATCGCCGGGTTCGGCTTCGGCCATGGCGGCGGACACGGCACGGCCCATCGTCTCGCAGATCTCATGCGGGGTTTCGCCCAGTTGCAGCGCGAAAGCGCGCGCGCTATGGCCGATCAGATAGGCCTTGGCCACGCGGTCAAGATGCGGCAGCAGCGGCGCGATCCCGCCATCCTTGCCCAAGCCCCCGGCAATCCAGCGGATACGGTTGAAAGCCTGCAGCGCACGCGCCGCGCTCTCGACATTGGTCGCCTTCGAGTCATTGACGTAGCGCACACCGCCTGCTTCGGCGACAAGTTGGCTGCGATGGGGCAGGCCCTGAAACGTGGCCAGGGCATCCTCGATCAGCCGCGGCGCAAGGCCAAGACTGCGTGCCACGGCATAGGCTGCGCAGGCATTCTGATGGTTATGCGCCCCCGGCAATCCGGCCATCGCGCGCAGATCGACCGACGCGACCTGTCTGCCGCGTCGGTATTCTGACAGGAACCCCTTGCGTGCAAAGACATTCCAGCCCGGCCCGGTCAGCTTGGCGCTGGCTGAAACGCGGATCACCCTTGCATCCTCGGCTGCCTGCGCAAGCTGGCCCGCAAGGAAAACACCCTCGATTTCATCTACCCCGATCACAGCACGGTCTGGCCCGCCCTCGACAAACAATCTGCGCTTGGCAGCAAAATACCCCCCCATACCGCCATGCCGGTCCAGATGATCCGGCGACAGATTGGTGAACACGGCGATATCGGGGGTCAAGGCGCGCGCCAGTTCGGTCTGGTAGCTGGACAATTCCAGCACCACGACCTCACCATCCGAGGGCGGATCGATTGACAGGACCCCGCGCCCGATATTGCCAGCCATCTGTGCAGGTCGGCCAGCTTCGGTCAGAATATGGTGGATCAGCGCGGTCGTGGTCGATTTCCCGTTCGATCCGGTCACGGCAACAACCTTGGGGGGCTGTTCGAACTCTATCGTCCGCGCCGTAGAGAAGCTGCGGAAGAAAAGGCCGATGTCATTATCGACAGGCACACCTGCCGCCAGCGCGCTGGCAATGATGCGGTTGGGCGCGGGGTAGAGATGCGCGATGCCCGGACTTGTGATCAGCGCCGCGACATCGGCCCAGTCCACCCGTGACAGGTCATGCAGGTCCAGCCCATCGGCCTCGGCGCGGGCGCGGGCCTCGGGGCTTTCATCCCAGGCCAGGACGCGCGCCCCCCCGGCACGCAGCGCGGCACAAGTCGCCAACCCCGACCGGCCCAGCCCAAGCACGGCCACATTCTGCCCTTCATGGCCTTGAACCGGGATCATGCTTTACACCTCTTCACCAGAAATCTGGGTAGTTCTGCGCCAAGAAGCCCTTGGGCGCAAGGCCCGCCACCACATGGACAGGACATGCCCTGCACGTCTGCCGGCATGCACAGGGGCGGTTATCCCACCAAGGCCTGCGCCAGCCGTGCTGCGCCTTGCCGGACCGGGTCTGCTGTCGGCAGTCCTGTCTCATCCGCAACGGCGCCGATTGCGCGCTCGGCCTCAGCCGGACTCAGCCGTGCCGTGTTCAGCGCAAGGCCCACCACACGGGCCGGAGTCAGCGCCCCTGCGGCCCCGGCCACCGCCTCGTTCAAGGCGATCACGTCGCGCAAGGGGGGGATGCGCACATGATCCAGTTCATCAAGCGTGTCCATGCCCGCGCGATGACACAGGATCATATGCGTGCAGGCCGAGCCGCGCATCAGCGGCAAGGTTGCAGTGCTTCCCGGATGCAGCAGCGAGCCCTGCCCCTCGATCACCACAATGTCGTGATCTGCGGCCTGCAACACCATGCGTTCAACTGCGCCGCCCGCATGATCAACGCGGATCGCATCCAGCGGGATGCCCCGGCCGGTGATGGCAATGCCCGTCTGCCCGGTGGCCAGAAATGCCGCATCGCGCCCTTGCGCCTGAAGGCTGCGGGTCAGTTCCAACCCTGCCGTCATCTTGCCGATGGCCATATCCGTGCCCACCATCAGCACACGGGTATTGCCCAGCCGCGCCGCACGCCCCATCGAGATGGGCGGCGCGTCGCCTTGGGGCACGCGCAGATCCCAGACCCATTGGCCCGTGCGCAGCCGATCTGCGAAGCGGGGTTGCAGACGGTCATGCATGCCGTTGACAAGCGACATGCCTGATCCGATCGCCTGATCCAGCACACTGATCCAGTCCTGCGGCAGACGCCCCCCTGACGGGGCGGTTCCCAGCACAAGCACCTGTGCGCCCAGCGCTTGCGCCTCTGCCAGAGTGGCGACCACAGGCACATCACTGTCAAGGCTGCACAGATCGCGCACCTGCTTGCCCGCCTGCGTGCTGTCAATCACCGCAACTGCCGGATTGCGCCCATACCGCAAGATCCCCTCTGCCATCTTGGCATTCAGCTTGCCCATTGTGGCCTCGGCGAACAGCGCGATGGGGCGTGTGGGCTCAAGCATGCAGGGTTCCTCCGTGGCCGGGCCTGTCTTCGGGCAGGGTCACGCCATTTTCAAAGGGCGCACCTGACGCGGGATCGGGATCGAGATTGAGATGGGAATCAAGGTCGATATGGTCAAACAGCGCCGAGAGCGATGCCCCCGCCGCAATCGCAACCGAGCTTTCGCCCATGCACCCGATCATGGTTTTCAGCCCATGCGCGCGGGCGGTTGCAACAATGCGCAGGGCTTCGGTGATCCCACCGCATTTCATCAGCTTCAGGTTTACCCCGTCGACGCATTGCGCAAAGCCGGGGATATCGCTGGAAAAACGGCAGGATTCATCCACGAAGATCGGAAGCGCGCGCGCGCGGAACAATTCCGGCAATTGATCTTCTGCCCCCTGAGCCAGCGGTTGTTCGACATATTCCACGCCGCGCGCTGCCAGCCAGCCCATCATATGGCCCGCTTCCGGCAGCGACCAGCCACCATTCGCATCAACCCGCAAGGCTGCGCCGCTGCCTGCGGCAGCTTCCTGCACG
>SKWJ01000448.1 GCA_007128995.1 Paracoccaceae bacterium | reverse complement strand
TGGCTTCATATTTGTATAGAGCGCTACAAGTCGTTCGACATCGGCCCGATGCTCGACACTGGCGCGTTCCAGCAGGGTTTCGACTTCCTGCTTCAGTTCTGACAGTCGCGCCGTTTCCATTTCAAGCATCTCGTTGGCAAGTTCGATTTCGGCCGCGCGCTGCGCCACTGTTGATCTTTGCATTTCCAGCAAACCGCGCTCTGCCATTATCGCGGCAAGTACTTCTTCGGGAGTGTCGGCAGCGACGCCCTCGCAGGCGCAGGGTGCTTCAGAAAGATTGTCTGCCGCAAGCTCTGTATCTGCTGATGCTGTCGCCACGAACAGCGATGATGACCGCTCTGAACCGGTCCCTGCCTGATCAAAAGGCGCATGATCCAACGTCACCATCACCATCTTGCTGATACCTGCGAGCGCCAGCATGCCGAAGACGAAACGCAGCGGGCGCGGTGTGCTCATGCCCCGCGGCTCCGGACTGTTTCAAAAAATCCGCGCACAAGCTCAGATTTTCCGTTCACACGCGCAATTCCGGGGGGCAAGGGTTTTTCTGATGGTTCAGCCGCGCGAACAGACTGGAAGGTCGGGCGCGGGACAGCGTCGCCTTGCGGCATTGCCCGTCCAGGTGCCGGGGCCGCATTCCGCGTCAATTGAGGTTCATCCGAGCGGTTCGAGGTGCCGCGCAAGGTGGCGTCGGCACGCAGCGAGCGGACAGAATGTTCCGTCCGGTCAACCGCGGCCGAGAATTCGCCAACCATCGGTTCAAGCCCGCGCAGTGCTGCCATCAGTGCACGCACCCGTCGATCAACCAGAAACGCATAGATCAGTGTTCCGGCCAGAAGCAGAAGAATAATCATGTCAATCACGAGGGCCACTTGCCTACTCCTTCTCCGATCCATCAAGCTCTGCCGTCACGCGAAGCGCGACCGCACCGTTCTTGCGTCGCCCTGTGGCAGCCCGAAACATGTCCCTGCCGCTGCATCTGAGCGTCACCTCATGATCTGCATCAATTCCCAGTTTCAAGATCTGGCCTGGTTGCCAGTTCAACACCTCGGCCAGGGGGAAACCGCGCTCATGCAGCACGGCCTTCAAGGTCACCGGCGTATCGGTGAGAGTCTGCGACATCAGGTTTTTCCAGCCGAGTTCATCGCCAAGTTGCCCCGCTGCACGTGACTGAACCAGAACCGAGCGCAGGCTGTCGAGCGTTCGGTGAGGAATCACTAGCGCAAGGCGACCACCGTGTCCGTGAATGGTAATCGCGAAACTGACGAGCACGCATCCAGCCGCAGCAGGTGCCAGAAGGATATCGCGTGGCCCGCTTTCGACAGTGTCGGGGGTGAAGTTCACCTTCTCCAGCGGCGCGAATGCGCGCTCGACTTCCCCTAGCGCAAGCGCCACAAGCGACTGGCCAAGACGCTTCTCGATCATGGTGAACGGACGCACGCGCTTGGCAGCTGGCACCGGATCGGCAGGGGCGTGTGTTGCTGTAGTGCCCTCAGGCGTGTCTGGTGCACCCAGCATGATCTCGAGCGCCGCGAACAAAAGGTCAGGTTCCAGCGTCACCGCCATAGGGCCGTTCCACGGCGTTGCATTGACAAGAGCTACAATTCCGGGATCGGGCGCGCGCGAAAGCGCGTCACGACAGGACAGATACTCGACCGATTGCAACAGGACGTCGGATTTCACTGCCAACAGTCCTCGCAGCGCCGGACCAAGACCCTGCGCGACGCGATCCATAACCACTTCGAGAAGGGGCAGACGTTCATAACTGCGGAGCGCCGTGCTTATGATCTCTTCTTGAATGGCAGCCGTCTGTTCGCTGTATTTGACCTTTTCATGCGCTTGCGTCATTGCACCAGCAACTCCATCACCAGCACTTCTTGGGGCGCATCATTTCCAGCTATCGCGCGGGCGCGGCGCAACAACTCGTTTCTCACAAGAACAAGACCATGCGCACCATCGATGTCGCGGACACTCAACTGTCTCAGATAATCCTGAAAGGCATCCCGCATGTAGAAATAGCGCGCCTCGACAACGCCCTCTGCATCTTGTGTCCTGTCATAGACCAGCGCGAAATCAAGCCGCATAAAGCGCTGGGTCTGTTGCCCGTCGTCGGAATTGTCCGCGATGTTCACGATCATCTCGTCGAATGGCATGATCATCAACTCGGCCGTTGGTGGCAACTCCGGGTCGTCTGACAGAGCTGCATCTGCGCTCAGAGGCTCAGAGCCGAGGCGCGCCAGCATTGACCGCAGATCAACACCGCCGAAAAACGTAAACAGGCTGCCGCTGACAGCGATGGCAAACAGCAGCGCGACACCGACAACAAGCACGCCCCGTCGCGGCACAGCTTTCTGCACAAGGCTTTCCGGCTTGGCAGCCGAATTCTGGTCACGCGTTTGCTTCTTTCTGAACATAGGCCGACCATGCGTTGCCTGAGAAATGGTTACTACAAACTATGTATGCAATCTAAAAATATAAATGGCAACATCTAAAAATCTATACTTGCTATTCTTGTATTTACCCGTTTAAACTTGCCTTAATTCAACCAAGCCGGGTTCCGACAGTGCAGCCAATACTTGACAATCTCATGGCGCTTGGCCGTACCCGCCTTGTTGCGCTTGCGTCAACGGGTCTCGGTATCGTACTGGCCCTGTTCTTCGGTCTTGCTGCTGTCATGAAGCCAACCTTCGTCCCGCTTTACAGTGACCTGTCGCTTGCAGGGGCAAGTCGCATTGTCTCGGCGCTTGAGCAGGAAGGCTTCGCAGTTCAGCTTGGCAGCGGCGGAACAGTAGTCTCGGTCCCGCAGGAGCATGTGGCGCGCGCGCGCATGGCGCTGGCCGAACAGGGCCTGCCCGATGAAGGCGCACCCGGATGGGAACTGTTTGACAATGCAAGCGGGCTTGGCATGAACAGTTTCATGCAGCAGGTCAGCCGATTGCGCGCGCTGGAAGGCGAGTTGGCAAGGTCAATCCAGACAATAGACGGTATAGATGCAGCGCGCGTGCATCTTGTCCTTCCAGAGCGCGAGGCATTCTCCCGCACGCGGCCTGAACCCAGCGCCTCTGTCATTGTCCGCGGACGTGCGACGCAGATGATCGGCCGACGTCAGGCGCTGGCCATTCGGGCACTTGTCGCCTCTGCGGTCCCTGACCTCTCGCCTGCCCGTGTGACGGTGCTGACAGCAAGCGGTGAGACGATCCTGTCCGAAGACGGACCAGGCGATGTGACCATCGGTGCAGCCGGCTCGGCCGTGGAAGAACGGATGGCCCGCAACATCACCGAGATCCTGACTGCGCGTGTAGGGGCCGGGAATGCGCGCGTCCAAGTCAATGTCGATCTGAACAGTGAACGTCAGATTATCCGCAGCCAGACATTCGATCCGGCGCAACAGGTTGTCCGTTCGACAGAGACACGCGAAGAAACCCGTGAAGAACGCAATCCCAGCGGCGATGATGTGGGGGTTGCCAACAATCTGCCAGCAGAGCTTGCTGATGCCGGCGTGGGGCCTCTTTCGACCAACAGCAGCGCGCGGACCGACGAGATCGTCAATTACGAGATCGGTTCGACCCAGAGCGAAACCATTCGCGAACCCGGGGACGTGGCCAGACTATCAGTCGCGGTTCTTGTGAATGGTATCTATGAAGTCGCGCCCGATGGCAGCGTTACCTATGCTGAGCGCCCCGCGGAAGAACTGGAAAGGCTTGCGCAACTTGTGCGCGCTGCAGTGGGCTTTGATGCTGTACGCGGCGATACCGTGTCCGTCGACAGCTTGCGCTTCATTGATTACTCGCTTGATGTGGGCGCGCCGCTGAGCATGTCAGTGATGCAGGTGATTGCGGCAAACCTGATGACGATCCTGCGCAGTCTGTTCGCGCTGGCAATTGTCGCGCTCGTCCTGATCTTTGGCCTTGCGCCGGTCCTTCGGCGGATATGGCCCGATGAGGGTGAACTTGCGCTTGCCGGGGTGGGCACCGGAGTCGCCCAGCTGGGCGCAAGATCTGACGCGACTGCCCTGACCGGCCCGTCCCGCATCCCGTCAACACAACCTGTCTCGGTGATGGGGCCGGGACAGGGTGATTACCCCGACGACCTGATAACAATCGCGTCGGTTTCCGGAGGTGTGCGCTCGGGCCGTATCAGAGCAATCGGTCAACTGGTCGAGAGTGAACCTGCGGAATCACTGCGCGTCATGCAAAGCTGGCTGGCAGAGGAGACTTGATGTCATGACCCTTATTTTCGATCGTGACTTTGACCTTGAACTCGCCCGCGAGGATCAGAGCGCGCGACGCCTGATGCGGGCGCGCCATACCGATGAAGAGATGTTTGAAGCCATTGCCGCCGCGCGCAATGCTGCCTTTCTCGAGGGCAGGACTGCGGGCCATGCCGAGGGCCTTGCCGAAGCCGCCGCCGCTCACAGCGCACGCCGGGCCGAAGCGTTGCAGGCACTTGGCCCGACAATCGGTGAACTGGTTGAGGCAAACGATCGCCATCGCGCCGCGCTTGAGGCGCAGGTTCTGGATTTCGCAGTCACTGTCTGTGAACAGGTCTTTCCGGAACTGTTGCGCCATCGCGCCCATGATCGCGTCCTGGCGAAGGTGCGGCGCGCGCTGGAGATCGGCTTGGGAAGCGTATCGTTGCGCATTTTCCTGTCACCAGAAGCCCTGCATCTGCTGCGCGAAGATCTGAACGCGGCGATTATCGAGAATGGACTGGAGGGGCGCGTTGAAATACGCGCTGATCCCGCGCTCTGTAACGGCGATGCGCGCGTCGACTGGGACAGCGGCTTTCTGGAATACAGCTTTTCATCTATCTGCGACCGCATCCTCTGCGCATTGCGCGAGGCACGGTCAGCAGCCCCAAAACCTCTTTCGGAGCGCTGATCATGGCCGACCCAAAAGACCCTGCATCGACCCAGACCCCGGACGCCGGAGTGACAGCGCCGGCAGACGCGTCTGTAACCGACACCCCGCCGGAAACCGATACTTTCCTGCAAACCACAGACATTCCCCCAGCCAGCCCTTCGTCTGCCATGCCGCCAGCCGGTCGGAATATTGATGCGATGCTCAATGTCGATCTTCGCGTCGAGATCATACTGGGGCAGGCACGCATGCCGATTTCCCAGCTTCTGAAACTCTCGCGTGGTTCGGTCATCGAGCTTGATCGCCATATCGGGGAACCCGTCGATGTTGTCATCAATGACAGGCTGGTGGCGCGGGCTGATTTGGTCAAGCTTGGTGGCGACCGGATTGGAATAAGCCTGACAGAGATCATCAAAGACTACGTCCTGGACACTTGACGCGGCATGTTGCGGTTCGCTTCTCCCCGTCTGAGCGCGGCCATTCCGGCAGGATTATTGCTGGGTTGTCTGGCAGCCACACCCGCCCTTTCTCAGGAAATTGGCGGCCTTCTGGAGGCGCTCTCCGGTGCGTTCACAGATGCGCCTGCAGGCTCGGATGAGCGCGCCACGCTGAGCGGCCGGATCTTGCAGTTCATCGCGCTGATGACAGTCCTGAGCGTTGCACCCGGACTGTTGATGATCATGACATGCTTCACCCGGTTCGTGATTGTCTTTTCGATCCTCAGATCCGCGCTCGGGCTTAATCAGACACCACCGAATATCGTTCTGACAAGTATGGCCCTGTTCATGACATTCTTCGTGATGCAACCTGTCTTCGAGGACGCCTGGGAGGGCGGCTTGCGCCCCCTTCTCAATAACGCGATCACGGAAGAACAGGCCGTCGAGCGGGTTGGGGCACCGTTCAAGACCTTCATGTTCGCGAATACGCGGCCCAAGGATCTGGCTTTGTTCCGTGATCTGGCGGCGCGTGCTGATGGGCAGGATGCTGCCCCCCTGCCCGACCCGCTGACCGCCGAAGAGACGGGCTGGCGCGAACTGATCCCCGCATTCATGATATCAGAGTTGCGCCGCGCCTTTGCGATCGGGTTTCTGATTTATCTTCCATTCGTCGCAATCGACCTCATCGTGGCCTCGATCCTTATGAGCGCAGGTATGATGATGCTGCCCCCGGTTCTGATTTCCCTGCCCTTCAAGGT
>SKWJ01000061.1 GCA_007128995.1 Paracoccaceae bacterium | reverse complement strand
TGTTCTCGTGGACGATCTGGGTGTCAAGCCAGGCAACCGCATCCTGATCCGTTCAGCGAACAACCCAGCAATGGTGGCGTGCTGGCTGGCGGCCACCAAGGCGGGCGCTGTGGTCATCAACACCATGCCGATGATGCGCGCAGGCGAACTGGCGCAATATGTTGATGCTGCGGAAATCAGCCATGCCCTGTGCGACACCCGGCTTCTGGACGAACTGATGCTTTGTGCCCAAGACAGCCGGTTTCTACACTCGGTCACCGGCTTTGACGGGACAGCAAATCACGACGCCGAGTTGGACCGGCTGGCGTTACAAAAACCAGTGCGTTTCGTGTCCGTGCAGACGGCGCAGGATGATGTCGCTCTCATCGGATTTACCTCAGGATCAACCGGTAAACCCAAGGGAACCATGCATTTTCATCGCGACCTTCTAATCATTGCCGATGGCTATGCACGTGAGGTGCTTGGCGTGACGCCGGATGATATCTTCGTGGGTTCGCCCCCACTGGCGTTTACCTTCGGGTTGGGGGGGCTTGCGATCTTTCCCTTGCGTTTTGGCGCGGCGGCAACCCTTCTGGAACAGGCAACCCCGCCAAACATGATCGAGATTATCGAAACCTACCGCGCAACAGTCTGCTTCACTGCCCCGACAGCATATCGCGCGATGCTGGCGGCGATGGAAGAAGGTGCCGATCTGTCATCGCTGCGCGCGGCGGTCTCGGCCGGAGAGACCTTGCCAGCGCCGGTCTATCAGCAGTGGATCGAAACGACAGGCAAACCGATGCTTGACGGAATCGGCGCGACCGAACTGTTGCATATATTTATTTCCAACCGGTTTGACGATCATCGGCCAGCCTGTACTGGCAAGCCCGTTTCTGGATATGAAGCAAGGGTTATCGGCGAAGATGGTCAGGAGATGCCATTCGGAGAGGTCGGACGACTGGCGGTGCGAGGTCCTACAGGATGCCGCTATCTTCATGGCAACAGACAGCAGGACTATGTTCAGGACGGATGGAATATCACGGGTGACACCTTCGTTCAGGACGCGGACGGTTATTTCCACTTCGCAGCGCGCAATGACGACATGATCATCTCCTCGGGCTACAATATTGCCGGCCCAGAGGTCGAGGCGGCACTGCTGGCGCATGATGCTGTGGCCGAATGCGCAGTCATTGGTATTCCCGATGCGGCACGCGGGGCGATTGTGCAGGCCCATATCGTACTTGCCGATGGTCTCGTGCCATCGGAACAGCTTGCAAAAGCACTTCAGGATCACGTCAAGGCCACGATTGCCCCTTTCAAATATCCACGCTCTGTTGTTTTTGCCGCAAAATTGCCAAAGACCCCGACAGGCAAAATCCAACGCTTCAGGTTGCGTAACCAATGACCGGACCCACATATGATCCAAAAGACGATGGCGCGAAGATGGAATTTTGGGATGCAATGTCCTACGGCGACTATCTTGGGCTAGAGAAACTGCTGGCGACACAGCGCCCGTTATCCGATGCGCATGATGAAATGCTGTTCATCATCCAACACCAGACCAGCGAATTGTGGATGAAGCTTGCACTGCATGAATTGACGGCAGCGCGCGACGCCCTGATTGCCGGGGAAATGCCACAGATGTTCAAAATGCTCTCTCGCGTGTCGCGGATTTTCGAGCAACTGAACGCGGCCTGGGATGTGCTGCGCACCATGACACCGGCAGATTACACCCGGTTTCGCGCTGCGCTCGGCCCTTCATCGGGGTTTCAGTCGGCACAATACCGGATGATTGAATTTATCCTCGGCAATCGCAATCCTCATCTCTTGCGGCCCCATCCCCATGTCACCCAAGTGCATGACGAGCTATCGGCAGAGCTTGCGCGCCCAAGCTTCTATGATGAAGTGATCCGATATCTGTTCATCGCGCTAGATGGGACAGCGAAAGCCGCCCCACCTGCGCAGCTTAGACAACCGCATGTGCCCGAACCTGAAGTGATGGCGCGCTGGAAGCAGGTCTATCAGAATGTCGAAGCACATTGGACCTTGTACGAACTGGCCGAGAAACTGGTCGATCTTGAAGACTACTTCCGGCGCTGGCGCTTCAACCATGTCACGACGGTCGAGCGCGTAATCGGGTTCAAACGTGGAACTGGCGGGACATCTGGTGTCCAGTACCTGCGCCGAATGCTGGAGGTGGAACTTTTCCCCGAACTCTGGCATCTGCGCACGGAACTTTGAAAGGCGCAGCATGCAGTTTGAGACCAAACAGAAAGTCCTGTTTCGACATTGCGACCCGGCAGGGATCATTTTCTACCCGCGATATTTCGAGATGGTGAATGATCTGGTCGAGGCCTTTTTCGACGAGGCGCTGAGCTGGCCGTTTGAGGTCTTGCTGAAAACGGCCGGGGTTCCGACAGTCGAGATCCGCTTGCGCTTTACTGCGCCGTCAAGACATGGCGACCAGCTAAGGCTGCATCTGCGCGTAACGCGATTGGGACGCAGCAGCATGGGGCTGGCCTTTCGCGCGACATCCGATACCAACGCGCTGCGGTTTGAAGGCGAGTCGGTGCTTGTTCATCTGGACGCCACCGGCAAACCCTCTCCTTGGCCAGAGGCGATACGGAAAAAAATAGAAAAAGAACTGGATTGATACCATGAGCTTGAAAACCATTCATCCTGACGGATGGGCGCCAGCGCTGGGTTATGCCAACGGTATGCTCGCACGTGACGGCACGTTGCATATCGGGGGCCAGATCGGATGGAACGCAGAAAAGCACTTTGAGGCAAAGGATTTCATCGGTCAGATGGAGCAAGCCTTGCGCAATGTCCTTGCGATCGTTGAAACCGCAGGTGGCCAAGCAACCGATATTGCGCGTATGACATGGTTCGTGAAGGACAAGGCCGAATATCTGGCGCATCAGCGCGAGATCGGACAGGCCTACAGGCGGGTGATGGGCAAGCATTTTCCAGCGATGTCGATGCTGGTGATTTCCGATCTGATCGAAGACGAGGCGCTGATCGAGATCGAGGCGACTGCGCATCTGCGATAACAGCCATCGCCCTGCCTGACCCGTGCACCACATTGCCGCTTCGGCGAAGGGCCGCTCTGACCTTGGCTGCCGTTATGTCATCGCCTGTCTCAGACACTCTGCGTCACTGTCTGGGCAGTTTGGGCGCTACGACCGGATCTTGGCCAGTCTGCCGACTGCGAAGAAGCCAAGGCACCAGGCCCAGCAAAGCAGCGCCCATACAGGCCAGACCGAAAGCAACACTCGCCGCGACGGCTTGCGCTGCTCCGATTCCCCAAAGCGGCCACAGTGCGGCTGCGACGCCTTCGCGCAGTCCCCAGCCGTTGATCGTGAGGGGGATCAGCATCGAAAGCAAGGTCAACGATATGAGAACGATCGCCACGCCAGGCGATAGCACCACATCCACCGCCCGAGCGGCTGCCCAGAACCCCCCAAGATTGAGCGCCACAATAGCACATGTCAGCCCGGCTTGCGCAGGCCAAACCCCCGGAGCAAGCCAGGCCTGCATGAGCAAGCGTCGCCCCCTTGGCCAAAGCCACAGGAGGAAACCTCCAGCGCCGATCGCTGCAATGACCAAGGCCCCGCCGCGCAAAACCCCGAGTACGGCCACCCCGGCACCCAACGCGACCAGCGCAAGCGCCACCTGCCCGGCCAGACGCTCGATCAGCACTGACGCTGCGGCGCCGCGCCATCCGAATGAACGGCTGCGTGCGATGCGCGCAAGATCACCCAGCACCCCTCCCGGAAGGAAGGTATTCACCGCGACAGACAGGCCATATTCCTGCAAGGCGCGATATCTGGGCAACGCAAATCCAAACGCATGCGCGGTGACGTGCCAACGCAGAGCGGACAGAGCAATCTGAAGCGCCAGCAACAGCACCGCCACTGCCAGCCAGTGCAGGTCGATTGCGCGCAAAGCCCCGGCAAGCTCGTGGGGAGCAACCAGCCAGATCACTGCACCCAAAAGCGCCAGTGTCATCATGGTCCGCACAATCCAAATCATGGTGCGCTCAACAGACGCAGGAATTGGTCGCGCAGACTGTCCATGCGCAAAGGTTCTGTTTCCGGTTCCGGAATCATGCCTTCGCTCCATCCAAGCATTGCGAAGCGGTCCACAAGATCGGGGGGGCCTATCACATGGACGGGAACATCAAACCCATCCACACCCGACACGAAACGTGCAGGTTCATGATCACCAAGCACGATCATCAGCGGCGGATCCTGTGCCTGTCGCGCGGCCCATGCGCCCACAGTCTGGAGACTGTAATCAACTGCAAGACGGAATTGATCGCGCACGCGATCATGATCACGCCAGACGACGTCAGGCGGGTCACCCGAGAGCGCCCATTCATTGAAAATCGTGCCATCTCCGATCTCGTCCCAAGCGACCAGTTCCGGGATCGGAACCCACGGCGCATGTGAGGAAACCAGTGCAACCTGTGCGAAAATCGAAGGGCGGTCAGATTCGTTCCGCTCCAGCCGATCAAGCGCATGCAAGGTGAACTGGTCGGGCATTGTTACCCAGTTGAAAGGCTCTCCCTCATAGCCAAGATCTGCGGCATTATAGATCACGTCAAAGCCGAAAAACGCTCCTTCAGGCCATGGAAAGACATGGGCAGGCTTGATTGCAACAGTCCGCATCCCTGCGTCCTGTGCAAAGTGAAACAGGGTTTTCCGAGGGCTTGCGAGAAGTGCGCGGTAGCGCGCCTGTGTATCAAGCCACAACCCGGATGCTACCGAACCATGGGCCAGCCAGCTTTGTCCTCCGACCATCGGCGCCGTTGCCCAACCCGAGCGCATTGCCAGCCCGCGAGACGCGAGTTCCTCTTGTACAGCACGTAATGTGCTTGTGTGCGTGGGAATATAGAGCGGGTTCTGGAAGCTGGAGCGCCCATAGGATTCAACATACACAAGAATGAGATCACGGCCATCGAGTAGGTCCAGGAAAGGGCCCTCCCGCACCATCGGATCTGCGCGCGCTGCTTCAGTGAAACGCGCGATGTCCGCACGCGTGTCGCGAAACTGTACGGCACGTTCCAGGCCCACACGCGCAGTGAAGGCCGCGCCCGGAATGGCTTGCGCGACTGCAGGCGGCAATGTCAATGCCCGCCTTGCCTGGCCAATCTCGGCCATGGCAAGCGCAGCGGTGATCAAGCAGAATATGCCGACAGCGGCGCGCCGCATGCCAGTCACAGGCAGCGCAGCCCAGACCCCAAGCGCCCACCACACCGCCAAAGCAACCACTGCAACCAAAATCAGCGCAGCGCCGACAAGTGCAAAGGCCATCAGTGGCCCGACACTCCCTTGCAGCAACACCCAGCCCGCAGAAACAAGGTTGAAGTCTACAAGAAGGTTGAACCCCCGGTTAAACGCGATGAAGGTTCCAAGATCGGCAAGTTTCAGCACAGCGATAAAGATCAGGATCGCCACAACCCCGAAGCGCAATACCCGCCCTGCCCGTCCGTCGCCCACGATCACCATCAGCGCCAGCAAAGGCGGCAATTCCAGCGGAAAAACGGTCAGAGCACGCCATGTCATCGCAGCCGGATGATTCGGCTGCAGCAGAACTAGATAAAGGATCAGCGCAGCAAGCAGCAGACGTGTCATGAAGACATGTTCCGTCGCAGTTGGCTGCGAATGTCGACACTGAAGCTGATTACCATCGCTGAAAGTAAGGTTGCCCCCATCCACATGGTAACCGGCGGTGTCAGGATCGGAGCAAGAAGCGCCACCTGTACCGTCATCTGGACTGCCGCCATGCGTTTGCGCCACGTCGCATCCGGCAAGGGTGCGCGCAACGCCGGCCAAAACCTCCCCGCCAGCAGATATGTCGGGCGCAACAGACCGAGGGCCAGAAACCAGATGCCCACCTGTCCCAACGCCACGGCAAGCGCCGCAAGCGTGAAGGCAAAGGCGACATCTGTCTCGACATCAAGTCGCGCACCAAATTGTGATTGCAGCCGCGCCCGGCGCGCGGCCCATCCATCCACACCATCAAGCGCCAGCAAAACCCCGGACATGACAACAAGCGCCCAGCCGAGTTGTGAGACAGGTGCGAGCACCAG
>SKWJ01000357.1 GCA_007128995.1 Paracoccaceae bacterium | reverse complement strand
GATCGGGGCAGATGTCTGGATCGGTGGGGGTGCCATAATCCTGCCCGGCGTCACAGTCGGCGCGGGTGCCATCATCGCGGCAGGGGCCATCGTGACACGAGATGTCGCCCCCGGCGCAACCGTGGCGGGGAACCCGGCACGGCCAGTCCACAATAGACGAGGTTAGAGCAATGTTTGCGATCCCCGGAAAATCCCCGGTCACACTGACACCCGCTGCCGTGCGTCAGATCCGCCGCCTGATGGAGCGCGAAGGCGCATCGGGGTTGCGTGTCGGGGTCAAGAAAGGGGGCTGTGCGGGAATGGAATATACCATGGAAACCGCACAGGACGTGAAAGAGCATGAAGAGATTGTCGAGCAGGATGGCGCCTGCGTCATCATTGCGCCCATGGCGCAGATGTTCTTGTTCGGAACCGAGATCGATTACGAAACAGGCCTGATTGAAAGCGCGTTCAGATTCCGCAACCCCAACGTTACCGAAGCTTGTGGCTGCGGTGAATCGATCAAGTTTGATGATGTCGAAACCTTGACCGAGCGCCTTAACCAGTCGCGGGCCAGTGGCTGATTGCATCCGGCTTCGCTGCCGCGTATCCTGCGCGCGGAAAAGGGAGACGGACCATGTCTGAAGCTTGCAAACTGGCGGCCGGAAACTGGAAGATGAACGGTTTGCGCGCAGATATTGAAGAGGCGCGCCGCCTTGCAACACTGTTCAAAGAACCGTCTTGCGGAATTTTGCTATGCCCGCCGGCAACGCTTGTCGCAGCTATGGCGGATGCGGTGTCAGGCAGCAGGGTCATGGTGGGCGGGCAGGACTGCCATGCGCATGTTTCGGGGGCGCATACAGGCGATATCTCGGCCCAGATGCTGGCTGATAGTGGCGCGCGGCATGTGATCCTTGGACATTCCGAGCGTCGCACGGATCATGGTGAGACGTCAGCAAGTGTGGCGGCGAAAGCCGTGGCCGCGCATGCCGCCGGTCTGGTCACGATTATCTGCATCGGAGAAACCGAAGCGCAACGCGACGCCGGAGACACGCTTGCTGTCGTCCTGAGCCAGTTGCAGGCATCCGTTCCGGAAGGGGGCAATGCCGCGAATACTGTCATCGCATACGAGCCGGTCTGGGCCATTGGTACGGGTCGGACACCCACTTTGGAACAGATTGCCGAAGTCCATGATGCCCTGCGCGCAGCTTTGCCAGATGCGGCGATATCGCTGCTCTATGGCGGGTCGGTGAAGCCCGGCAATGCGGCCGAGATTTTCGCAATAGGAAATGTTGATGGCGCGCTTGTGGGCGGGGCCTCGCTCAAGGCTGCAGAATTTGGTGCGATCATTTCTGCACTGGAAGAAGCCTGAGCAATCTCCAGTAATGTGACTCTGCTGCTGGTGCCGGGATCGGAGGGCAGGCAAACTGTGTGGACTTGCCGATTACGCGATATCCCGGCGCAACAGAGGCGCGGCTTAAACCCGATAGCGTAGGTTGGGGGTCACGATGGCGGCGAAGACCGCCCCGGCAATAAAGCCGCCCAGATGTGCTTCCCATGCCAACAAGCCGGAAAGCGCAAGCCATAGCACCAGATTGAGCAGCGCGAGTCCGATCAGTGAACGCCATAACGGGCGCATGTCGCGGCCGGTATGCACGCGCAACTGCCATTCCCAGAACTTCCATGCCCCCAGAAGACCAAATACGGCACCTGATGCGCCGACCATCGGTGCCTCGCTATTTGACAAGAGGGCAAAGCCCAAGCCACCCCCAATTGCGGAAAACAGATACAGCAGCAGAAAGCCCTGTTGCCCGATCCGAGCGACCACAATACCGCCAAGCGCCAGTACAACGATCATGTTCCCGATCAGGTGCATCAGACCGCCATGCAGCAGTGCATAGGTCATGAACATCGCTTCACGTTGCAGCGGGTAAAGTTGTTGCCAGTCAGACAGAAGCCCGTTCCAGAACGCGCCGTGTAGCAGTGCCCAGCGTCGCAGGCCCGAGGCGTCGCCCAGACCTGCTTCTGCGAGGGTCAGAAAAATTTCGGGCACGCATGTCAGGCCGACCAGCCATAGTATGGCAGGGGTATTCGCGCGCGTCGGCATGGAGAAATGATCTGATCCCATCTGCGCGGCTCTGACATTGTATTACGGTTAATGCAAGCGTTTCGGCGTTTTGTAGGCGTCGCCGATGATCACCAGTGCCCGGTATTGCCCATACTCGCCCAAGGTTCCTGCGCGGGAAGCGCGTCACCCGCTTGCAGCAATTCGATCGAGATGTTGTCGGGCGAGCGCACGAACGCCATCCGGCCATCGCGCGGTGGGCGATTGATGGTCACCCCGGCAGCCTGTAACTCTGCGCATTTGGCGTAGATATCTTCGACTTCATAAGCCAAATGGCCAAAATGCCGACTGTCAGATGGCAAACCATCGTCCCCGTCCCAGTTATAGGTCAGTTCTACCGGGCATTCCGACTGACCGGGCGGGGCCATGAAGACCAGCGTGAAGCGGCCCTTCGTGCTTTCATGGCGGCGTGTCTCTTCAAGACCAAGCAGTTTGTAAAAAGCGATAGAGCTTTCCAGATCCTTGACCCGGACCATCGTGTGCAGGTAGCGCATGTGCAGTCTCCTTCTTTGCGACGAGCATAGCGCGCGTACAGCCGGGTGCAATGGGGGTTTCAGAATCATGTCATCACGGCCTATGCTTGCAGCCACAGCATATGGTGGGTTTGATCGGACATGAAACAGTATCTGGATGGACTGAAGTATATTCTGCAAAGTGGTGTGCCGTCCGATGATCGTACGGGAACAGGGACGCTGTCTGTGTTCGGGCTTCAGATGCATTATGATCTGGGCGATGGTTTCCCCCTCGTCACGACCAAACGCGTGCATCTGAAATCGATAATCCATGAACTGCTCTGGTTTCTCTCTGGCGATACCAATGTCCGGTATCTGCAAGAGAACGGTGTCACCATCTGGAATGAATGGGCAAATGCGCAGGGCGATCTGGGGCCGGTCTATGGTCGCCAATGGCGTGATTTTGGTGGAGTTGACCAGATAGCAGAGCTGGTGCGCCAGACCCGGGAGACACCAGACAGCCGACGGATGATCGTGTCCGCATGGAACCCTCCTGATGTCCCTCACATGGCGCTGCCGCCATGCCACACGCTTTGGCAGGTCAGGGTTTTGCAGGGCAAGTTGCATCTGCAACTGTATCAGCGCTCGGCTGACATGTTTTTAGGGGTTCCGTTCAATATTGCATCCTATGCTTTGTTGCAGATGATGCTGGCCAACGTCACCGGGCTTCGCCCCGGCACGTTCGTTCATACGCTCGGTGACGCGCATATCTATTCCAACCATATGGAACAGGTGCATGCACAGCTTGAACGCGCGCCAAGGCCATTGCCGCGGATGGAGATTCTGCGCAGGCCAGAGACCATCTTCGATTTCCGCTACGAGGATTTCCGCATCGAGGGGTATGACCCCCATCCCGCGATCAAAGCTCCGGTCGCGGTGTGACCCGATGTTGTCTCTGATCGTCGCATGCGCGCGCAATGGCGCGATTGGCAGAGAAAACTCCATTCCGTGGCGCGCGCCTGAGGATCTGGCAGCGTTTCAGCGTGAAACCCTTGGGGGGGCCGTCATCATGGGGCGCAACACCTGGGAAAGCCTTCCAAGGCGTCCGCTGCCCAGACGGCTGAATATCGTCGTGACGTCGCAGCCTGCTGTATCACAGGAAGATACGTTGTTCCTGCCACTGGAACAGGCGCTTTCCGCAGCCAAGGCTGCCGGCTATATGCGCCAATATGCAATCGGTGGCGCCGGGATTTATGCGCACTTTCTGCCAATTGCCGAACGCCTGCTGATCACGGAGGTCGATCTCGATATACCTGACGCTGACACTTTTTTTCCCGAATTTGATCAGGGGGCATGGCGACTGGCCACCCGTTTGTATTTGCGCAAGGCAGATCCCGCTTGCATCTTGCATGAATATTTGCGCCGCTAAGGCGGCAAAGATTGCACTGCCCTGCTTCCATACATATGTCAGGATAAAGCTATAAGAAAGGAAACCGGTATGCAGGTTCAGGTCAATACCGACAATACCATTGCGGGGCGCGATGACGTCGTGCGCTTTGTCGAATCAGTGCTCGAAGCGAAGCTCGGTGCCGTGTCGGCGGGAATCACCCGCGTCGAAGTGCATTTGCAAGATCAGAATGCCGAAAAAAGCGGGCCGGATGACAAGCGCTGCATGGTTGAGGTGCGACTGGAAAACCGCCAGCCGGTGACGGCCACAAATACCGCTGACAATATCCAGTCTGCCGTTACGGGCGCGGTCGACAAGATGCGCAACATCCTCGACCGTGAAATCGGCAAGCAGCGCGCAAGGCGCTGAGGGCGCGCCCAAGCAAAATTTAGACACACGCCACAGAACGCGCTGCATGCAAGCTCATGCAGCGCGTTTTCTCGTGGATTTATCCGTCGGGCCTGCCAGACCATGACAGGTTGCCCGTCCGCTATCTGATAGCAGCGTGCCGGTTATTGCCTGACAGGACAGCGATATTGTGCCGCAACCCGCTCTGACGGCAGTTTTGGTTCAGCGGATAGGCCGCAACACGAAACTCGTGTTTTTCTCATCACGACCGGAGGAATTTCCATGCTGTCCATCGTTTCCAGAACTTCATCAGGGCTGATCCTGGCGGGCTTCCTCGCCCTGGGCGCGCTGCCAGCGCTTGCCGGTTCCAATCATGTCTCGGTCGCGCAGTGGGGGCGTGACAATGCCCTCGCCACAACGCAGTCGGGCATGCGGCAACGGATCACGATCACCCAGCAGGGGCGCGGCAATCTGTCCCTCAACCGGCAGGATGGCGCGCGCAACCGTGTTGTTGTCGGTCAGGTTGGCTGCAGTAACATTGCCGACACCGAACAGGCCGGGGCGCGCAATATCGTCGGGGTGTCGCAGATCGGGTGCAGGAACGATGCAACCGTCACGCAAGGCGGGCGTCGCAATGCAATCGGTGTGATCCAGACAGGTTCGGGAAACACGGCGAATGCTGTCCAGCATGGCACCGGGAATGTGGTGCTGATCATTCAGGAGTGACGGATCGGCAATCGGGGAATGGCCCCGGTTTCAACCTGTATCCCATCGAAAGGAACACAAATGACGATGTTTCCCTATCTTGTCGGATCGCTGGTCGTCGCTGGTGCAGCCTGCACCGCCAGTCTGGCGACCGCGCCGATATCGCAGCGCAAAGAAGCGCTTCAATGCGAATTGCGCATCTCTGAAGAGGCGCGGCATGTCGTCATCGCGGCGCATGCGCAGGCAGCAAAAGCTGTTAGCGGCCATTATGAGATGACGATCAGGCAACGGAGCAGACACGGGCGATCCACCCTCCGACAAGGCGGAGAGTTCACTCTGAAGGCCGGCGAGAGTATTCTTCTGGGCGATACGCGCCTGTCCGGTCAGGCCCGCGACATAGATGCCGAAATGTCAGTGATCACTGACGGACAGACCCGTCCCTGCCGCACAGTTGGCCGTTGACTCTTCGGTTTTGAAGAAAGGACGCTTGTTATGTCATTCCTCAACCTTCACCTACCTGTGCGGATGCTCGCTGTCAGTGCGTGTCTCGCGATCGGGGTGCTGTGTGCGAATACGGGTGCTGCCTCGGCTGACGGGTTCACAGTATCGTTGATCGCGCGTTCGGCAAAAGACGCAAACCTGCTGTCCTCTGCGGTCAGGCTTTATGCGCTGCACAGGGATCTGCGCACGGGCGCTGATCTGCGGCAGACAGGCAAGGGGCATTCGGCACTGCTGCACCAGTCGGGCCAAGGGCAGCAGGCCATCATTCGGCAGCGGGGTGCAGGCCATTCCGCCAAAGTGTCACAGCGTGGCGACCCCAATGCGCAAGTTATCTTGCAGTTCGGGCGCGGTGCGAGAGCGGATATTGTCCAAAGCGGGGGCGAATCTGGCCTCCTTGTGCAATTCAGACGCTAAAATGGAGGCTTTCACCCCTGTTGCAAAGGCGATATGCCCCGAGCAGGGAATACAAGGTGACAGGTTCAAGGTGTCTCAGGATAGCCTCGGCACACGCAAAGCGCGCGCGCGTAACGAT
>SKWJ01000229.1 GCA_007128995.1 Paracoccaceae bacterium | reverse complement strand
CGAAGGGCGGGAAAAACGCGTGCATCGACCCGCCCATCCCACCATTGACACCATTCGCGCGCATGAAGATTTCGGCCAGAAGGCCAAAGACCAGCGCATGCTCTGCAAGCGCGGTGTCGTCGTCTGGCATCGCTGCCCGCTCTGCCGCCGCAAGCAGCTGGCCATCCCGGAAGCCGCGCATGACATCTACGGCAGCCGGGCCACCCAGCACATGGATCGCGGCAAGCCCCTTGGCCAGAAATTCGCCGTGGCTGCGGTGACTTCCGAAAATATGATCGCCCGGTTCCAGCGCATGGGCGGCCCCGGTGGCGGCCGCTTCCTGCCCGATCGAAAGATGGGCAGGCCCTTTGTAGACATGGCTGATCCCTTCCCAGGCACCAGTCGCCTTGAAAGCGGCAAGCATTTCCTCGAAGCGCCGCTGGATCACCATATGCCGCAGCATCGCCCGCAGACGTGGCGCACCAAGACGCGCGCATTCCTCTGTCAGCGCCGTCGCATAGGCGTGAATCGGGATATCAGGGAAATCCAGCTTTCCCGGCTGGCTTCGGCGGAACGGGTCGATCGGCAATTCGCGCGGCATGGTCTTTTCCCTTCAGTGGCCTCTGGGGTGCCGAATTTATGCAACTTTGTCAATCCTATTCTACATTTGTAACTTAACACACCAGGAGACTACAGCTTGACAGGCCAGTGAACCGCGCGTTTCATGCCGCACAGCAGGATCAGCACAGAGGGACCTCATGATCATTTGCGGCGGCGAGAACCTGATGGATGTCATCGAGATGCCGGGTCAGACCGGCGCACGCCGGTTCGAGGCTCATGCTGGTGGGTCTCCGTTCAACTGCAGCCGTGCGCTTGGCAGGATGGGCGCAGCGGTGGGCTATCTGGGCACGCTCTCGACCGACAGCTTTGGCCAGCAACTTCTGGCAGCGCTGGAGGGCTGCGCCGTAGATCATCTGGGACAGCGAAGCGATGCGCCGACATCGCTTGCCATGGTGACCTTGCAGCAGGGGCAGCCGGATTACCGCTTCTACCGCACTGACACGGCTGACAGGCGCGTGACACATGATGACCTTTCAAAGACGCTTCAAAGCCTGCCTCAGGCACAGGCACTGCATCTTGGGTCTATCGCCCTGATCAACGGGCCGGACGCCGACGCCTGGGCCTTGCTGTTCGAAAACGCGTTCGCGGCAGGACTGGTCACATCGCTTGACCCGAACATCCGCCCGCTGCTGGCAGATGGCCATGCACAGACCTATCGGGACCGGCTGTTGCGTATGTCTGCAGCAGCACGGCTGATCAAGCTGAGCGATGAAGACGCAGCTTGGTGGTTCCCCGGTCTGACACCGGAAGCGGCGCTAAAGACCTTGAACAACATCGCCCCTCAGGCTGTCGTGATCCTGACACAGGGTGCAGATCCGGTCCTGTGCCAATGGCGCGGTGGCGCTTTCGAACAGCCTTTGTCGCCTGTGTCCGAACTGGCAGATACTGTCGGCGCAGGTGACACGCTCATGGCGGGTGTGCTTGCAGGACTGGACCGGATTGGTGCGCTCACCCCCGAGGCTGTTATGTCGGCAGACGCCGGGACGCTGCGCCGTGTGATTGCCGATGCCGCGCGCGCCGCAGCGATCACCTGCACGCGTCCCGGTTGCGACCCGCCCTTCGCGCATGAGATCTGGACCTGAGCGCAGGCCCAGTCAGGGCTCAGACCAAGCGCAGGGCGCGCGCCAGTTCCTGTTGCCGCGCAAGGCAGTCTTCAACATTGGCGGCCTGATTGCGGAACGTTCCGACATGTTCAACATGCGGACATGTCAACACCGCAAAAGCGTTCCCATCCGGCGCCAGCACCGGAACCGAGATATCCGTCACCCCGACAAGTTGCAGGCTGGGCGCGATCCGGTGGCCACAGGCGCGGATTTCGTCAAGCCGCGCTTCAGACAGGCTCTCGGCATGATCGGGGATGGCGGGAATGGCGGCCAGAATGTCTTTGCGCCGGTCCGCGTCCTGAAAGGCCAGCAGCGTCTGACCAGAGCTGGTTTCCAGCATTCCAAGCTGCGCCCCGACGCGCAGGCGGAATTCCCAGTTTCCGGGCTGGCTGGCCTGCGCGACCACAACAGCAACCGGCCCCTCATTGACCACCAGGTGAAGGGATTGCAGGGTCGCACGCACGAAACTGTCCATCAGCGGCTGCGCCTGCGCAACAAGCCTGCGCACAGGGGGATGCGCAGTTCCCAGCAGAAACAGCTTCATCGTCAGCGCGTAGCGATCGCCACCTGCCGAGCGGCGCACATAGCCGCGCGCCACCAGCCGTTCCAGCATGCGATATATCTCGGACGGGCGACGCCCCATCGCACGCACAATCTCGCTGCGTGTCAATCCACTCACTTCTGTCGCCAATAGTTCGAGGATATCGAGCCCCTTGTCGAGGGCAGGCGCCCGATAGCGTTCGGAAGCTGCAGGATCAGGCGCATCTGGCACAGGCTGCGAAGACTGGGGCACGTTCACGACGCTCCTTTTGAACCAATTACTGCGTTTTGTGTGGCGCAATAAAATTACTGTTGCAAGACTATCAGATATGAATAAGCTGTCCATATATGAATGCTGTCCGCCAGTGGAGGGGCCCACAGCGTCAGGGAGGGGAAATGCGACTGAAAGGGAAAACCGTTCTCGTGACGGCGGCGGGTCAGGGAATTGGTCGGGCCGCAGCACTTGGATGCGCGGAAGAGGGTGCGCAGGTTATCGCGACCGATCTCAACGGCGACCTGCTTGATTACACTGGCGCACGGAACGGTGGACAGATCGAAACGCGCACTCTCGATGTCTGTGATGGCGCAGCAATCCGGAAAATGGCCGCCTCGTTGCCTGATCTGGATGGCTTGTTCAACTGCGCAGGCTTTGTGCATCATGGAACGGTTCTGGATATCAGCGACGCTGATCTTGACTTCAGCCTCGCGCTGAATCTGGCGTCCATGCTGCGGATGTCGCGTGCCTTTGTACCCGGCATGTTGCGGCAGGCAGAGCGCACCGGAACTGCGTCGATTCTGAACATGGCGTCGATGGCGTCCTCGATAAAGGGCTTTCCGAATCGCACACTTTATGGGGCGACCAAGGCCGGCGTGATCGGGCTGAGCAAGGGCATTGCGGCAGATTTCGTGACACGCGGCCTGCGCTGCAATGCGCTGTGCCCCGGCACGATTGACACGCCGTCGCTGCGGGGCAGGATCGCACAGGCTGCTGATCCCGAAGCCGCGCGCCGCGATTTCATCGCCCGCCAGCCGATGGGCCGGCTTGGCACGCCCGAGGATCTCGTGCCCATGATTGTCTATCTGTTGTCTGACGAAAGCCGCTTCATGACCGGACAGGCGGTGCTGGTCGATGGCGGTGTGACGATCTGATGGCGTGGGTCGACGCCCATTGTCATATCTGGGCGCTTGCGCGCGGCGATTATGCCTGGCTCGACCCCACAGACCCGGCATTTGCCCCCATCGCGCAGGACTTTGGCGCAGACGCTCTTGGTCAGCGGCTGCAGGCGGCCGGCATTTCGCGCGCGATTGTCGTGCAGGCCGCACCAACCGAAGCTGAAACCCTGTGGCTGCTGGAGCAAGCGCGCAACGCCCCTCATATTGCCGCCATTGTCGGCTGGGCGGACATGACTGATCCCGGTTTCGCCGCACGGGTTGAGAAGCTGTCCGCAGCACCGGCCCTGCGCGGCATCCGGCCCATGCTTCAGGACCTGAGCCCGGACTGGATTTTACATGCACCCATACCGGGCTGGGCCGATGCTCTGATTGATGCCGGGCTTTGTTTTGATGCCTTGGTGCGCCCGGCACA
Source organism: Paracoccaceae bacterium (assembly GCA_007128995.1). GTDB lineage: Bacteria > Pseudomonadota > Alphaproteobacteria > Rhodobacterales > Rhodobacteraceae > Roseinatronobacter. Next base: position 2,272 of record SKWJ01000229.1, on the reverse strand, counting down.
TCTGGCCGTGCTCGCGCGCGTCCTCGCGCGGAACCCGGATTTGCCAGTTGTGATTGATCATGCCGCCAAGCCTGCCTTGTCCGCCCCAGACGGTGATCCGCGCCACCAGATCTGGCGAGACGGCATGGCGCGCCTGTCCAGTGAGACACAGGCGCTTTGCAAGATCTCGGGCCTGCTGACAGAAATGGCCCCGGCCGAGCTGCCACGTGCGCGCGACCTGCTGTTTCCATTGCTCGACCAGCTTCTTGGATGGTTTGGCGCAGAACGCCTGATGTGGGGGTCAGACTGGCCCGTGCTGCGGCTGGCCGGAACATACACAGACTGGCACCGGCTGAGCGCCGAATGGCTGGCGGGGCAGTCCGATCCAGTTCAGGAACAGATTTCGGGCTTGACGGCTGCGCGCTTCTACACGCTTCCCGAGGATGCAACATGACGCCGCTTGTCCAGATGCAGGGGATCGAAAAACGCTTCCCCGGGGTTCACGCGCTGCGCGATGTGCATTTCGACCTGCGCAAAGGCGAAGTCCATGCACTGATGGGCGAGAACGGGGCCGGCAAGTCCACTCTGATGAAGATCCTGTCCGGCGTCTATAAGCGCGACGGCGGAACCGTCCGCCTTGAGGGGCAAGCCGTTGACTTTGTCACGCCACGCGCGGCGCAGGATGCCGGGATCGGGATCATCCATCAGGAACTCAGCCTGATGAATGATCTGAGCATCGCGCAGAATATCTTCGTCGGACGCGAACCGCGCCGGATGGGGATCATCATCGATGACCGTCAGATGGTGCGTGACGCGCGCGCCGTCTTTGAAAGCATGAATGTCGTGCTGGACCCGGCGCGCCCTGTCCTTGGCCTGAGCATCGCCCGACAGCAGATGGTCGAGATCGCGAAAGCGCTCAGCAATGACAGCCGCGTGCTGGTCATGGATGAGCCCACCGCGGCGCTGAATGACCGGGAAATCGAGGAATTGTTCCGGATCATCCGCACATTGCGCGCCGAAGGCAAGGGGATCATCTATATCAGTCACAAGATGGACGAGATCCGGCGTATTTCAGATCGGGTGACGATCATGCGCGACGGGCAGACCATCGGCACACGCGTGACCGCCGACACCTCGCTGGATCAGATCATATCGATGATGGTGGGGCGCAAACTGGACCGCGAGGACGTCCGGATCCCGGATCTGAGCGCGGCACCGATAGCCCTGGAGGTGCGCAATCTGACCCGCGGGCGCGAGATCCGGGATGTCAGTTTCTCATTGCGCAAGGGCGAGATCCTTGGCTTCGCGGGTCTGATGGGGGCGGGACGAACGGAAGTGGCGCGCGCGATCTTCGGGGCCGACCCGGTAGAGCGCGGCGAGATTTATGTGGATGGAACGCGGCGGCGGATCCGCAGCCCGGTCGATGCGGTGCGCGCCGGGATCGGCTACCTGTCCGAGGACCGCAAGCATTTCGGTCTGGCGCTGCCAATGTCCGTGCGCGACAACATCGCCCTGACCGCATTTGACAAGTTTCGGCGCTTTGCCGGTGTGCTGGATGAGAAAGCCATGCGCAGCGTCGCGCGCGAAAGCATTGCGAAACTGGACATCCGCACCCCGTCCGACAGGCAGGAAGTGCGGCTTCTCTCGGGTGGGAACCAGCAGAAGATCGTGATCGCAAAATGGCTGTTGCGGGAATGTGATGTCCTGATTTTCGATGAACCCACACGCGGGATCGATGTCGGCGCAAAATCCGAGATTTACCGGCTTCTGAACAGTTTGGCAGCCGAGGGCAGGGCAATCATCGTGATCTCGTCGGAGCTGCCCGAGATTCTGCGCCTGAGCCACCGGATTGCCGTGATGTGCGAAGGCCGCCTGACGGGTTTCCTGCCGGGTGGCACCACCACTCAGGAAGAGATCATGGCGCTGGCCACCCAGACCGACCGGAACATCGTCTTCCCTGCTGTACAGGAGTCCGCATGACCGAAGCCACCACGCCCCGCCCCGCCCCCGGCCCCGAGCGCGCGAGCTTCTTTGCAACGGCAACGGCGCAGCGCATGCTGGCCTTTGCAAGCCTTGTGATCATGCTGATCGGCTTTTCGCTTGCCTCGCCCAATTTCATGCAAACCTCGAACATGATCGCGATCCTGCAGGCGGCCAGTGTCAACGGGGTGCTGGCCATCGCAGTGACCCTAGTCATCATCACCGGTGGCATTGATCTGTCTGTCGGCACAATGATGACCTTCTGTGCCGTGATCACCGGGCTTGTTCTGACAAATCTGGGGATGCCGCTGTG
>SKWJ01000015.1 GCA_007128995.1 Paracoccaceae bacterium | reverse complement strand
GCCCATAACGCTGCGCGCGCCATCGGTTTTCAGCAATCAGAAACCGGTCATAAATGCGCCAACGCTGATTGCGGCGCCGCAACTCGACCAGCATCCGCGTCACGGACTGCACCAGCGCGGCAATGGTCAATGTGTGCTCCATCAGGGGCATCACATCACAAATCCGCGTCTCGAGCGTCGGAAACCGGGCAGAGGGACGGATATCCCACCAGATTTTCGTCGTATCCTCGATCAGGCCAGCCTGAATGATCGTGTCAACGGATCGCCGGTATTCACCATGACTGACAAAATCCGGCGGCAGCCCGGTGCGCGGCAGATTGTCGAATACCGACAGCCGGTAGCTGTTGAGCCCGGTATCCTGCCCGCCCCAGAACGGCGAAGATGTCGAGAGGGCCAGAAAATGCGGCAGAAAATAGGCCATCTGGCGCATGATATCGATGCGCAGGTCATCATCGGGCAAGGCAACATGCACATGCGTTCCGCAGATCAGCATGCGCCGGACAACACCCCCCAAATCGCGCGCCAGTTCATTGTAGCGCTGCTTCTCAGTGTGCTTTCTACTGTGCCAGTCGGCAAATGGATGGCACGACACCGCCAGAGGCGCCAAACCATAGCCTGCCGCACAATCGGCGATCGTACGCCGCAGATGGCCCAGATCCGTCCGCGCTTCGGACACATTTGCACAGACACCTGTTCCGACCTCGATCTGGCAGGCCAGAAATTCAGGCGACACCTTGTCGCCAAGTGCCTGTGTGCAATCCTGCATCAGTGCGTCTGGCACATCGGCCAAGGCGCAGGTTTCGGGATCGACGAGAAGATACTCTTCCTCAATCCCCAGCGTATAATCCGGTGTCAGATCATTCATCGGCAAAGCGTATCGCGCTTTTGCATTGCTGCAAGATATATTTGACCTCTGAGCATCAAGGTCCTATCGATTCCGAATGCCTGTCTTACACGCGTCCCTACCCTTTGCCCCCTGGCTGCGACCACATGCGCGCCGCCTGCCCGGCGCCATGCCGCTGCAGCGCCGCGACTGGCTTATGGTGGATGCTGCATATGACCTTCAGATGCAGGCGCGTGCCGAGCTTCTGGCAGAGCGCCCGACGGAGGTGCTGGCCAGTCTGCCAGCGGCAGCTGAAGCAGCCGAAGAGCTGCTGTGCGAAATCATGCAGGATCTGCCGACGCATGGCTTCAAAGTCGCGCAAACGCATGCTCGGTGTCCCGATGGCCGCGTCGTCACGCTGGACCGCAGTCGACCGCTCTGGACGATCGGGCATCTGCTGCAGGCCGATTTCTGCATTCTGCAAAAACCGGAGGGTGCAGATGAACACCTTCTCAGCGCCGCTGTCCTGTGTTTTCCATCAAGCTGGACCTTGACAGAGAAACTGGGCAGACCCCTGATGCGCATTCATCAGCCGGTCCCGTCCTATGATCCGCAAATGGGGCTTCGGGTGCAGCGCATGTTCGACATGATGCGCCCCGAGCAGCCCCTTTGGCGCGCTAACCTGCTGGTTTACACGAATCCCGACCTGTATCAGCCCAAACCGGAAAACAGGCCAAAGGAAAAGAGCCCCGATGGCGCCTATATCCGCTCAGAGCGTCAATGCCTGCTGAAACTGCCGCGTTCGAATGCGGTCATTTTTTCGATCCATACGGCGATAATCCAACGCAATGCGCTTGATCCCGAGCAACAGACGGCATTTGCCGAGATCGAACATTCAGCGCAGGGTCTGCTCTGACGCCAAAAGACGCTCTCGCTCGCCTTCTGGCAGGATCGGGCCGCGAAGACCCTGAGCGCGCGCGCGCAGGGCAGAAGCGCGCTCTTGCGTGCTGTCGGGACGAGTTGCGACAGTGCGGCCTGAAGCTTCCGCCGCCTGATCCAGAATGGCCGAGATAGGAAGAAGCTGCGGCGGCGCACCGGATTCAGTCACGCGCCGTTCGGGCAAGTCAGGCGGGACCTGGCACGCTGCCAGCGCCAAAGGCAGGACCCAGACAAGGCCTGACCTTCCAAGACTACGGCATTTCCCGATCATGACCCTCTGCCCTTACCTGTTTTCATGTTAGCCCGAGACTGTTTCATCGCGCAAGCGGGCTTGCACCTGCGTCTGTTTCGCGGGCATGTATCAGGGATGGCGCGCAAGAAGAACTCCTCAGCCGAGACGACCCGCCCCCGCATCCTCGACGCGGCCTTGCGGCTGTTTGCACGACATGGTTATGCAGCCGTCTCCATGCGGCAGATCGCAACCGATGTCGGCGTTCAGGCCGGGACGCTCTATCTCTATACGCCAGACAAGCAGTCCTTGCTGTTCGAGTTACTGCAGACCCATATGCAGGGTCTGCTTGACGAACTTGCAACCCTGCCCGAGGCCCCCTCACCGCTTGCAGCACTGGAAGACTTCACGCGTTTCCATATCCGTTTTCACCGGGCGCGCAGGGACGCGGTGTTCATTTCCTACATGGAGTTGCGCAATCTGGAAGCAGAGTATTTCAGAAAGATCGAAGCGATGCGCCAGCGTTATGAGGCCCATCTTGAAACCGTGCTGGAACGCGGCAAGTCCGCAGGGCTTTTTGTGATCCCTGATACCAAACTCGCAGCCTTTGCCCTGATCGCGATGTTGACGGGTGTCAACACATGGTATCGTGAAGATGGTCGGCTCAGCCTGACACGGGTCGAGGATATTTACTGGCAGATGGTGCGCAAAGCCGTAGGCGCCTGAATGCGCCAGCGGTCACCGGCCCACCTGATGTCGGTTCAGCCCTCAGTTTGCCCAATTATTCAGCAGAAATTAATCTGAACCCTGTTTCAATACACGCGCAAGTCGCTACGATGGCAGGCAGAGACAGGCCGATCACTTGGCTGCAAAGTAAATGACCGGGAGGGAACAACATGCTCGATACAAATGAACCGGGTTTTCGCGAAAACGTGGATCTCATGTTCAGGCGCGCTGTCGCGCATCTGGACCTATCGCCGGGTCTGGCCGAAAAGATCCGGATCTGCAATTCTACCTATACCGTCCGCTTCGGCGTGAGATTGCGCGGCAAGATCGAGACATTTGTCGGTTATCGCTCGGTCCATTCCGAACATATGGAGCCCGTAAAGGGTGGGATTCGCTACGCCCCCGAGGTGGACCAGAATGAGGTCGAGGCTCTTGCCGCGCTGATGACCTACAAATGCGCCCTGGTCGAGACACCGTTCGGCGGCTCGAAAGGGGGGCTGTGTCTTGATCCGCGCAAATATGATGAACGTGAACTGGAACAGATCACGCGGCGTTTCGCCTATGAACTTGCCAAACGCGACCTGATCAACCCGGCGCAAAATGTCCCGGCGCCAGACATGGGGACAGGCGAACGCGAAATGGCCTGGATCGCCGATCAATACGCACGCATGAACACGACCGATATCAACGCGCGCGCCTGTGTCACTGGAAAACCCCTGAACGCTGGCGGCATCATGGGCCGCGTCGAAGCGACAGGACGTGGCGTGCAATATGCGCTTCAGGAATTCTTTCGCCACCCTGATGATGTCGCCAGGACCGGTCTGAAGGGCAACCTGTCCGGGAAGCGCATCGTCGTGCAGGGGCTTGGAAATGTCGGATACCACGCGGCCAAGTTCCTGCGCGAAGAGGATGATGCGATAATCATCGCCGTGATCGAGCGCGACGGCGCCATTGTCAACGATGACGGAATTGACCCGGACGCACTGCGCGGCTGGATCGCAGAGAATGGGGGGGTCAAAGGCTTTGCCGGGGGCACCTATGTCGCCGACGGCGCCACGCTGCTGGAAGCCGAGTGCGATATCCTTGTGCCTGCCGCACTCGAAGGTGTCATCAACGTCAACAACGCAGCACGGATCAAGGCACCGCTTATCATCGAGGCCGCGAATGGCCCCATAACCGCTAGCGCGGATGACATATTGCGCGACAAAGGCACGATCATCATCCCGGATCTCTATGCCAATGCGGGCGGCGTTACGGTGTCCTATTTCGAATGGGTCAAGAACCTCAGCCATATCCGGTTCGGCAGGATGCAGCGCCGCAACGAAGAGGCACACGCCATGCTGCTGGTCAATGAACTAGAGCGACTTTCATCTGACCGGGGCTTGGGATGGGAGCTGTCCCCCAACTTCAAGCGTCGCTATCTTCAGGGTGCGGATGAACTGCAACTGGTGCGTTCGGGGCTGGAAGATACGATGCGCACTGCGTATCAATCCATCTCTCAGGAATGGCACCGCCGGCCTGATGTGCAGGATTTGCGCACTGCGGCCTTCATCGTCGCGATTGAACGTGTTGCGGCAAGCTACCGCGCCAAGGGGCTATAGCAAATTGGTCCGGGCCAACAGCCACGGCACAAAGCCAGCGAAGGGCAACAGGTTCAGGGCCTAAACCATATGCTGAACATCCAGAAAACTTTGCGCCTCTGATCTGGGATCGGTGCGCAGAGGGGAAACGCAGAGGGAAACACAGTGTCGCGCGCTGCAGGCGCGATTGCCGGTTCACACCATGTCGCGCTGCACTTCCTGCCGGGCAAAGGCGGAATCCCGATCTGTCAGGCCAAGAAGGTTTGACACGAGACGCATCATTCCGTTTTCGGCGTCATGGCGCTCGCCATCTGCAAGAATGACCGACCACAGATCCCGCAGCAGCACATCACGCTCTTCAAACGGCACCAAAGCCTTGATCTGACGTGTCAGATGCACTGTATCGCCGGTCTGTCCTTCGGCGGTCTCGGCCCTGCGCCGCAGCGCAACACACTCGAACGGACCCAGACCGAACCGCCGCGCAACCACTGTATCGATCTGCGCGATCTGCCGGGCGTCATAATCATCGTTGGCCCGCGCCGCCCGCACCAAAAGCGCGACAAGGGCAAGTTCGCCCGACTCGGCAGGCGGTTCTGGTTTTTTCCGTGCGGGATTGAAGAACCCCCGCATCCATTCAAAGGTCTTTTCAGGCATGTTGCGCATATAGGTCAAAGAACGATGATTCCCAAGGAAGGACAGGCTGCGACAGCTTCACGTTTGTGAAAGCACTGAGCGCAACTCAGGCTGCGACAGGATGCCCTTCTACACTGCCAGTCGCGTCGGGCGTGAAGGTCATGGCCAGTCCGTTGATACAGTGACGCTTGCCAGTCGGCGCTGGTCCGTCATCGAATATATGACCAAGATGTCCACCACAATTGGCGCAATGCACTTCGGTACGGACCATGAAGAAGCTGCGATCCGTTTTTGTTCCGACAGATCCCTCAATCGCATCCCAAAAGCTCGGCCAGCCGGTCCGACTGTCATATTTGGTGTCCGACCGATACACGGCCTGCCCGCATCCAGCGCAATTATAAGTTCCCTGCCGTGCCTCATCCAGCAGCGGAGAACGCTCTCCCATCAGGGTGTTTGTGAAGGCGCGCTCGGTTGCGTGCTCGCGCAGCACAGCATATTGCGCAGGCGTCAGGCGCGCACGCCATTCGTCGTCGCTCAGGGTGAATGGAAAACTCCCATCGGTTGCAGAAAGCCGCGTGCCGAAAAAGGCACAAGCGCTTGCCAGCAAGAATGTTCGCCTGTGTTGCATGATATCCTCCTGTGTCGCAATACATCTCAGATACGGGGCTCAAGCCGCAATGGTTTCATTGTATTGCATCATCGCGTATCCCCGCTTCTACAAAGCTGCGTGATCTGTCATTATTGCCCCCATGAGTTTGCCCCCTGGTTTTCTGGAAGAATTGCGCAACCGCGTCCCGATCTCGTCTGTGGTCGGGCGCAAAGTGACATGGGACATGCGCAAGTCGAATCAGGCCAAAGGCGATTTCTGGGCGCCCTGCCCTTTTCATCAAGAAAAAAGTGCGTCTTTTCATGTAGATGACAGGAAGGGATTCTATTATTGTTTTGGCTGTCATGCCAAGGGCGACGCGCTCAGCTTCTTGCGCGAGACAGAGAATTTGGGGTTCATGGAAGCGGTCGAACTTATGGCCCGCGAGGCTGGCATGACAATGCCCGAACGCGACCCGCGCGCCGCACAGAAAGCCGACCATCTGGGCGAGCTTGCCTCGGTCATGGATGCGGCTGCGCGATTTTTCCGCATGCAGCTGAACACGACAGCAGCCGCAGCAGCGCGCGATTACCTGAAGGGG